>JBILDP010000135.1:0-6191 GCA_044352535.1 Prochlorococcaceae cyanobacterium | reverse complement strand
GACCGATGTGGTGAAAGGCCTGGGTGTGTACCCCGCCAACATGGCCCGCAACATGAACGTGTACGGCGGCGTGGTGTTCAGCCAGCGGGTGCTGCTGGCTCTGGTGGAGAGCGGCATCAGCCGCGAAGACGCCTACCGGATCGTGCAGCGCCACGCCCACACCGCCTGGAACACCGAAGGCGGCGATTTCCGAGCCAACCTGGAGACCGACCCCGATGTGACCAGCCGGCTTGGCTCAGGGCAGCTGGCCGAGTGCTTCGCCACCGAGGTGCATCAGGCCAATCTGAACGTGATCTGGCAGCGACTGGGAATCTGACGAACGGGGACCGGGAGAACCAATCAGCCTGGCAACATTCTGGAATGGCCATGGCCTGATGACTGTCAGGCCATGGCCATTGAAGCTGGTTTAGGGCCCCTGTCTGAGGATGTTGTAAAGCGAAGCGGCGTTGAGCAGCGGTCCCAAGGGCTCCACAGCTTGGGACAGGCGCTGATTGAATGACGTCCAGCCGTTGCGAGCAACCACGATCACATCGCCATTCTGAAGAACCGGATTGTTCTGTGAACCCAGCGGAGCGCCTGGCTCAAGGCGGAGCCTGGAAGAGAGAACAGTGCCATCGCTCTGCATTCGCAGCAAACGGATGAAGTTGGCATCTGCCCTCAGCTGATTAAGGTCTCCAGCGGCCATCACCGCTTCAGTGAGTGAGCTATTCGAACGAACTTGCTTGAGACCCGGAACATTCACTTCTCCCACCACCGTCACGGCGATGGAATCAGCCGAGAGATTGGATTTACCAGTTTTGAGTAATATTTCATTGGAAATCGCCCCTTCAAGCTTGGCAACTTCAATCGTATCTCCATCCATCAGCAGGGGATTCGTTGTTCTCCCTTCGCCTGTCAAGGTGGAGAGGAAATCAAATTGGTAGGTGCTCTGAGGCGCCATGATGTCACCGGAGCGCCGCACGAGAGTCACATTGGACAGATCGGCGGTTCCAGTGATTCCTCCAGCCCGCTGCACCGCATCCACAAGCGTGGGCCACCCAGAGCTGCTCACAGAAGTCTGCCCGGCCCCAACATTTCCGAGACTGGATTGACGGGATTCCTGCGAAATGCTGTAGAAACCTGGCTTCTGCACCTCACCCACAACCGTGACGCGGACTGGTCGGGGGGCCACCAAGTCGAGGTAGACCAGCGGGCGGCGCAGATAGCGTGAATACAACTTGGTGATCCTCCGCTGGGCCTCATCAAGTGTGAGGCCGGCCACGGGCACGGAATTCAGACGCGGCAGATTGACTGTTCCATCACTGAGCACCTCCACCAGGGCTTCATAACCCTCCACCTTGAACACCGACATGCGCAGCCGATCGCCGGAACCCAGCCGGTAGCGAAAGCCACGATCTGGGAATGGGGCTGTCACCGGGAGCGCACTCGCCGGGGTGGCCCGCACCGGGAGAGACCTCAGAGCCGGGCCCGTGGTTGGCACAGGCATGGTCCCAGGGCTCGTCGGCTGGCTGGGCTCCGGCGGTGGGGCGGAGTTCGGGATCGGGAAGGCCTGGCGCTGAGCTGAAAGCTGGCCTTGCCCCAGGGCATTCAGGCCTTGCCCCTGGCCTTGCCCCTGAACGGCCTGCGGCAGGAGCGGGCCAGTCACGCCTGCAACGGTCAGCACAAAGGCAATGGAGCGACAGGCTTGCATGGCTGAGCGGAGGTGAGCGACAGGCAAAGGGCTAAAGAAAAGGAAGCGAGCGACCCGGGTTAATCTTCCCTCACCTTGAGCCCAACCGTGAAGGCGTCGGCAGGAAGTAGTCCCCAGTTCCCAGCTCCGGTGGCACTTCCACTTCAGCAGGTGGCCAACGACCTGTCTCCTTTTGCGCTCTTCTCCTCTCAGGGGCTCGATCTCTACCTGATCCCCGGCAGTCGCTTTTCCCCGTACGCCGACCCCGTGGGCATCCTGAGGGAACTCACCTACCGCCAACAGCTTTCCGGTTCCGGAAGGAGCCACGACCTCGACAGCCGCGACCCCCATTACGACCACTTCCTGCTGTTAGAGGCAAACACCGGTGAACTGGCCGGGTCCGCCCGTCTTCAGTTCGTTCCCGGTGTCGACGAGGGGCATGGCCAAGCAATACAGCCCTTGCCCCAGGGTCACCAGTCCTATCTGGAGCATGTCTACCCAGGGATTAAGGCAAGCCTTGCCCAGCAGGGCAATCACCTTGAGATCGGCCGGGTCGCCATTGCACCACGGTTCCAGCGGCTGCCCCACACGCTGATGTGCCTCTTCCGCGGAGGCCTCCAAGTGGCAGTGAGCTCCGGCTACACATCCATTCACGGTCTTGTTTCCTACAACCATTTCGCCTACCCCGAGGTGGTGAACAGGCTGTTCCTCAGCAGCCTGGTAAGTCCACCCTTCGCGGAAACCACGAGTCCCTCTCCGCAGCCGCGCCATCCGGTCAGCGGAATCGAACCGCTTCAGCAAGCAGGCAGACCTGTCACGATCCAAGCCCTTGAACAGCAAATTCGCGAGAGCTTGGAGCCCAACTTCAGGCTTCCCGTCTTGCTGCGCCAATATATCAATCTGATGGAAGCAAAAGTTCGCAACTTATCCCTGGCCCTCGACTTCAACCAGATCACCGAAATCCTGATGGCCGCAGACCTCAACCGAATCCCCGCAGGCCGCCTACAGCACTTCATCGGGTTTCGCCATCACCCCGTCTACCGGCAGTTCAGCTGGTACCGAGGGGCCTGAACTGGTCGCTCCGGCTGGTAGTTTTCCTTTAGCTGTGGTCGAGACGAGGGCATTGATGGAGGCGATCCCAGAAAGCGACCCCAAGGGATCGGGCTCCACAACTCCTGGCAGCCAGCCAATCGACTCCACTGGAGGGGACGCTTCGTCGGCTGGCACCTCAGCCCACACCCCGCTGACAGGGGGAGAGGTGCGACGTCCTCAGGCTGCAGGCTTCCAGGCACTGGGCCAAGCCCCCAGCAGCAGCGACCCCAACCAACGGCTCACAGAAATCCTCGTTCGAATCTCCGGCGCCGATGCCGCCCAGATTAAGCCTGAGGCGCGACTGATTGAAGACATCGGAATTGACTCTCTTGGATTTTACGAAATCCTGATCGAGGCCGATGAATGTCTTGGCATCAAGATTCGCGAGGAAGACCTACTGAAATTCCGCACGGTGGGCGATATTCAGGAGCACCTGCGCCAACTTTATCCTCCTGATGCCCAGGCCAACTGAACGGCTGGCGATCACTGGCTGGGGGGCCCTGACCCCCCTGGGTCACAGCCCCCAGCACACCTGGGAAGCGATGCTCGCTGGCCAATCGGGAATAAGCCTGGTACAGGAAGCCTGGGCCAGCGATCTCCCCAGCCGCATTGCCGGCAGAGTGATCCAGCCAGCCGGCCAGGATCCCTTTCAATCGCTTGAACCACTGCAGCAGCGACGCCTGGATCGCTGCTCACAGCTGGCTGTACTGGCAGCGCGTCAGGCCTGGAACCATGCCCGCGACCATCTACAGGGCGTCGATCCCCGCCGGGTTGCTGTGGTCATGGGCACGGGCATCGGTGGCCTGACCACGCTGGAGCGCCAGCACACCAACCTGCTGGAAGCGGGCCCGTCGCGGGTGAACCCGCTGACAGTGCCCATGCTGATCCCGAATGCGGCAGGTGGCCAGATCGCCATCGATCTAGGGCTTCACGCCGGTGTACACACACCGGTATCCGCCTGTGCATCTGGAGCTGAAGCCCTGATGCTTGCCCAGTTGCTGCTCAACGATGACCGAGCCGACGTGGTGATCGCCGGCGGCAGCGAGGCCCCGGTGAATCGACTGGGGCTGGTGGGCTTTGCGGCCATGCGAGCCCTCTCTAATCGCAACGGCGAGCCGGAGCAGGCCTCCAGGCCCTACAGCCTGCATCGGGATGGATTCGTGCTGGCCGAAGGAGCTGGCGTGCTGGTGCTGCAACGCGGCCGCGACCTCAACAGCAGTAGCGGGCCCTCTCCCCTGGGTTGGTTACTGGCATGCGGTTGCAGCAGCGACGGTCATCACATCGTGGCGCCCGAGCCGGAAGGGGTCCACGCCAGCCGGGCCATCAGCGACGCCTTGCGGCGCGCCCAGATCGAAGCGTCCGATCTCAGCTTCGTGCAAGCCCATGCCACCGGCACACCGATCGGCGACCTGGCGGAATCCAAGGCCCTGCGCCACAGCCTCGGAGCGAGCATCGACCACCTACCCGTCACAGCTCCCAAAGGCCAGCTTGGCCATCTGCTCGGTGCAGCTGGTGTAGTGGAAACCATCCTCGCGCTGCAAGCCCTGCGCGAGGGCGTGGTCCCCCTCAGCATGAATGCCGATCCCCTGGATCCCGCCGTGGAGCTAGCCGTGGTGCAGCACAAACATCACCAGCTGGAGCCCTGCCACTCGGAACGTCTCGCCCTCAAGAATGCCTTCGGGTTTGGAGGCCACAACATCAGCCTGGTGTTGGCCGCCTGAAAGATGATCCAGTCAGAGCTTCAGCTTGCCTGGCTTTGCGAGTAGAAGCGGCGTACAGCATCAACAAATGTGCCGCGATCACAGGGGCCTTCAGGCAGCTGCAGATCGCTCGACCGGCCTCGTCGACAGTAAATGGTAGCCAGAGGAGCCTGGATGCGCCTCCAGAGCAGGAGAAGGGGGCTGTAGCGGGCGTCATCCTGGCTGGGCAAGTTGTAGTAGACAAACGTCCAGGGAATGATCAGGGCGCCGTGCTTCTGGGCTAGCAGCAACGCGCTGGGTGAAACCCGCTGGCGGATGGAAGTAATCAGGGACCCGTTCGGAGCCAGCATCACTTCGCCTCGCTCCGCCAGCGAACGGGAGGCGCGGTAGAGAGCCGCCGTACGCGATTGACCATCACGATGGTCCATCAGGGCATGGCCCGCATTAGCAGCGGAGGCCACAAACCCGGGTAGTACGCGACTGAGATGCAGATTGGCGGTGGTGATGCTTGGCAGCCGCAGCACACCCTGCACCACAAGCACATCGATCGGGCTTTCGTGATTCCAGATGTGCACCACAGGCCTGCCAGGCTCCTCAGTGGGATGGCTGTCGTCAACCACCACCTGAACACCAAGGGCCCGCAGACTGATCGCCGCCGAGCTGGCCAGCAGCCAGGCAGCCAGACGCCGGAAGCCCAGCGCGAGCATCAGCAGCTGGATCGCGTAAACCGTGTAGAGAGCAGCGGTCCAGGCAAGGCGAGCACACACCCTCGGCAGCAGCACCAGTCCGGCCCGACGGCTAGAACGCGGGGCATCCGGTAGCCGAGGGGAGGGATCGAGACAACGGGCCTCAGGCCCGATCGGGAAGGTGGCACGGAAGGGGAAGTCGCCGTCGAAATTGCCATTCACCTGGGTCGTGGTCACCAGATGGGCATAAAAGCGATAGAAGAGAGGCCGATCACTGGCCTGGGGCGACTGCCAGAAAGCGTCGAGCGGCTGCTGATCCGTGAGCCCAGGCAGATTGTAGAACGTACTTCCCATCACTTTTGTGGGAACGGCATGATACATAGCCTGCAACCCCACACTGCTATTCACCGTGACGACACCACGGCAGGTACGCAAGTAGCGGCTCAAAGCACCGTCATGAAAATAATGAACGCGCCCAGCCAAGCCGTAAGTCGCAGCCAGAACCCTGATCAGGCGGCCATAATGATTATAGCCACGATCACGCGGATGATGCTTGAAGGCGAGATGATCAGACGCGTGGGCATTAGCCGCAAATGAGCGGATCACATCTTCAATGAATTCATGCATCCCTCGATAGGGAGAACCCATCTGAATCTGCGAATCACTAGAAACCTGCAACACCACCAAGAAAAAGGAGAGGTGCTCGAGCAGCCTGGCCTTAAGCGATCTCTCCTGATAACGATAGAGCCAGAATCGCCAGCTCCCTCTCAGCTGACACCACAGGAAACGCGGCGAAGGCTGCAACTTATGCTCGCCTTCAATGATTGGATAATGCGTGAAAGCATGCTGAATAAACGTAGGAGCTTTCCAAATCTTTCGCCATCGCCAACCAGGATTAAGCTTCCCGCCCGGAAGCTCATTAACAGCTGGCAGCGACTGATAAAACTCAACGGGCTGATTTAAGTTGGAGCGGCAATTAACACGCTCGCGCTCCAGGGTCACATAATTGGGGCGAATATATCCCAGCTCGAACACCCAGGCCTC
>JBILDP010000134.1:0-6194 GCA_044352535.1 Prochlorococcaceae cyanobacterium | reverse complement strand
CGCCAGCGGATTCCGGGCCGCTTCGCCGCTGCGGTTGGGGGCGCCGCTGAGCCCATCGATGAAATCCCAGCGCAGCAGGGTGCGGTTACCAAGGCGTTGGGCCGCCTGCTCCAGCAGTGTCTCCACCCGCTCCTCTTCAAGGCTGCGAATCCAGAGAATCGGGGTGCGGGAGCGGATCAGCAGGTCGAGCTGATCGGCCCAGCTGCCGGCGGCACTCATGGGAGCTCGCTTGGGGCTGGCTGGTCGGCGGGCTGCAGCGCCTGGAGCGCCGCCCACCGGGGATCGATCACCTCAGCGGCGCTGCCCCAGCTGTCGGGGCCAGGACACTCGGGGCCGCAGCGGTTCACGGGTGGCAACTGCAGGCTCAGCTGTTCAAAGGTCCAGTGGGCCGGGTCGAAGCTGCCGCGGGGATCGAGGCTTTCGGTGAGGGCGTCGGGATCGAGATCGAGCACCGCCTCACCCTCTTCCACGAGGCTCGTTTCCAGCCCCTGCAGGCGGGCCGCCTCGCCCAGCCAGAGCAACTCGCGGGTCTGGAAGGCCAGTGGCTGGTTGAAGTGCTGCAGGCAGCGATCGCAGCAGAGGGTCACGATCGTGGACGCCTCGCCCTCCACCTCGAGCACATTGCCGCGATGGATCACCTGCAGGTGGCCGCGCACGGGGGTGAGGCTCTCTAGCCCGTCGAGCTGCTGGTCGATCTCCCAGCGCCGGCCCTCGGCCAGGCTGGCGAGCTCCTGGATCGAAACGGGCCGAAGCTGGGTCACTTCTTGCCCTTGGGCTCAAAGGGAAGACGATCGCCCCCAGCACCGCTGGCGCTCACCGTGACCGCCTGCTGGGCCAGCTGCTGATCGAGGATTTTCTGGAGGTTTTCCGGCAGGGCCTCCCGGGTGAGCAGGAAGGTCTGCAGGGCCTGGAAGATGTTGGCTACCACCATGTAGAGCAGCACACCGGCCGGCAGGGGGAAGAACAGGAACATGCCGGTGATCATCACGGGCGTGATCTTGTTGGCCGTGGACTGCTGGGGGTTGGGGGGCATGCCCAGGCCCGAGAGAATCTGGGAGAGGGCCAGGCTGAGACCGAAGGCGGCCACCAGGATGGCGATGTCCCAGTTGATGCTGCCATCGGTGTAGAAGCCCACCTGGCCGAGGGCCTTGATGAACAGGAAGCCACTGCGGGCTGCCAGGCCGGGGATCTTGCCCTCCACGGTGGCGTCGCCCGGGGTCAGGGCCGTGATCATGCCGTTGGCATCCACGCTCACCACCCCGTCACCCTTGGTGACGCTCCAGCTCGGGGCGAAGCTGCTGCCGTTGTCGGTGCCGGCCAGCAGGGAGGCGAAGCTCTCCCCGCTCTTGGTGTGCAGGTTCACCGTGGTCTGATCACCCACGCCCAGCTTGGTGCCGCCCTCCAGGCTGGCGATCACCGGCACGTGGTTGGTGGCCGACAGGAAGATGGAGTGGCTGGCGCTGTTGAAGGGCTTGGGCTCGACAGCCGCAATCTGCTCAGCCGGCAGCACCTTGAGGTTGAGGGTGTAGGGCACGTCCGCAAACGGTGAGCCACGCAGGGTGGCGAACAGTGCGAAGAGGATCGGCATCTGCACCAGCAGAGGCAGGCATCCCGCCAGCGGGCTGCCGAACTCCTTCATCAACTTGCCCAGCTCCTCCTGCTGCTTCTGCGGGTTGTTGGCGTGACGGCTGCGAATCTCGGCCTGACGCTGCTGCATCACCGGCTGGGCGATCCGCATGCGGCGGGCATTGCGGATCGAGCCGGCACTCAGGGGAAACAGGGCCAGGCGGATCACCACGGTGAGGGCGATGATCGCCAGCCCGTAGCTGGGCACCAACCCATAAAAGAAGTCGAGGATCGGGATCAGCAGGTTGTCGGAGATGTAGCTGATCACGGCAGCGGCTGGAGGAGAGGGAGTGGAATTGTGGGCTCAGTGTGCCTGAGGGCTCAGGCGGATCGTTGGCAGCGCCGGGTTCAGGCGGCCAGACCCTTGGGTTTGGCGCTCTGGCGGGCGGCGGCGCAGCGCTCTTCGATGTAGGCCTCCACCTCGCGGAAGCGCGGCACCGAGCGCATTTCCAGCCGGGCGCCATCGCTGAGCACCAGCACCATGTCGCCCCATAAGCCGAAGCCGCGCGACACACAGCGCACCTCGCGGATCTGGCTGTACACCACCTGGGTGCGGTCGCGGCCCATCCAGCCGCCGTTCACCTCGATGCGGCGGCTGGTGAAGCGGAAACGCAGCCATAGGGCCCGCACAACCGCGCCCACGGCGAAGGGAATGCCGATCAGGGTGAGGCCGAGCAGCAGGTTGAAGATCAGGTCGCCCTTGGCCGGCCCGCCCTCGTAGTACACGGTTTCTTCGATCGTGCTCATCGGCTCAGGCCTGCCCGCAGCAGAAGCTCATCGCATTCTCCCAGCAGGGCGGCTGCATTGCGCTCGGCACTGCCTGGTTTGAGGCTGAGCAGCAGCCACTGGGGCCTGGCCGGAGGCGCGATCGACGTGGCCAGGAGGTGGCCATGCAGCAGCCGGCGCAGCCGGTTGCGCTGCACGGCCCGCTTGTGCACCTTGCTGCTCACCACCACTCCCAGGCGCCAGGGACTGGCGGTGTGGCTCCGCTGGGCGGGGGGCAGCAGTTCGGGCCGGGCATCCATCCAGCGCAGCAGCAAAAAAGGGCCGTGCATGGCACGGCCCTTGCGGTAGAGGCAGTCGAAACAGCGCTGGCCCTTGAGCCGATGGGCCTGGGGCAGGGCCACCGGCTCAGACGGCCAGGCGGGCGCGGCCGCGGCGGCGGCGGGACCGGATCACGCGGCGACCGGTGTGGGTGCGCATCCGCACCCGGAAACCGGAAACCCGCTTGCGCTTGCGGCTTGTTCCTTCCAGGGTGCGCTTGGTCATGGCGGGATCGACGCGCCCGGCGTCGCTTCAATAACTGGTGAAAAGCCAACTTACCAGGCGACCCGGGTTGCCCCCGGCGGGATCTCGCCAGCCGGGGCGCCCGGCTGGGCCTTGCTAGTTGGGTGGGTCGATCTGAAGCAGCCAGCTGCCGAGGTAGCCGGAGATCGGCACGTCGCCCGGCGCCTGGGCCAGGGCGTTGAACTGATACATCCCGATGCTGAAGGGATTGAAGATGTTCATGTAGACCCCGATCGTGCCCGTGTCCGGCACGGGGGTGTCGGGGAAGATCTCGATGGCACTGCCGTTCTCAGTCACTTCGATCGTGGCTGGAATCGTTTCCTCGCAGCGGGTGCGCGACAGCATGCCGCCCTCGCTCATCTTGCAGAGCTTCACCCGCTTCGGATCGATTTTCGCGTCGAAGTGCTTGGGAATGGTGATGCTCAGTTTGAGGATGGCGGTCTTGCGATCCTTCGGCCTCAGGATCAGGTAATACTCCGAGCGCTTGAGGCGCTGGGTATCGGTCATGAAGTAATAGAGCTTGCGGTAGTCCTTGGTGTTGTCCCAGCGGAACTCCATCAGGCCAGGGGTGCCCTGGGCGAGGGCGGGAGGCTGCACGGGCGCACTGAGGCCGGCGAGGCCCAGGCCGGCGGCCAGGGCCGCATGCAGCATTCGGCGTGGGGGTTGAAAACCCATGGGCCAGGGTGTGTGAGGTGACTTGATTCTCAGCAGCCTCACGGCGGGCATGCCGCCCCGGGTGGTCGGCCCGCTAGCTGGCGCGATCGGGGCGGAGCCTTGCCGCATCGCGCAGATACGGATGGTTGGCGGGTTGCTCACACTCCATCCAGGCGTGGGCGAGCAGGCGGATGCAGCGAGGCAGGTCGCCGGCCACAGCCATCTGCTGGCAATCCAGCAGGGCCACCCGGTCCCAGCCGGGGGTGCGGCGGGCGATGGCGGCCGGGAAGCAGGCGTTGAGATCGGCCGTCACCGAAAACGTGACGGACAGCACCCGCTCGCCCGCCAGGCGATTGCGGCTCACCAGGGCCTCCACCAGCTCCTGCACCGCCTCGCCGATCGCCTCGGCTGTATTGGCTGAGGCGGTGGTGGCTCCGCGCAGGGCCCGCAGCTCGAGGGCGGTGTCCATGGCCGACGGGGTGATCATGGCCGGTAGAGCCACAGGGGTTGGCCGCTCCAGGCGAGCTCCAGGCTGAGTGCCTGGCGCAGACCGCGCAGCTGCTGGCGGCCGGGAATCAGGCCAGCGAAGCGCCTGGGTGGGGCCCCGAAGGTCTCGGGTCGGGTCTTGTCGGGGTCGAGCTCCGCCAGCTCGCAGGCCAGCTGCCGGGCTGCCTCCTCGTCGCCGAGGCGATCCACCAGGCCGAGATCCAGAGCCTGCTGACCACTGAACACCCGCCCATCGGCGAAGCCCCGCACCGCCTGCTCGCTCAGGCCCCGCCCCTCGGCCACGGCGGCCACGAACTGGCCGTAACTGGAATCGATCAGGCTCTGCAACAGCTCCCGTTCGGCCAGGGTGAGCGCCCGATCCGGGGACAGGATGTCCTTGTAGAGGCCGCTCTTCACGGTCTCAAAGCTCACGCCGATGCGCTCGAGCAGTTTGGAGATGTTGTTGCCCCGCAGGATCACGCCGATCGAGCCGGTGATGGTGCCGGGGTTGGCCACGATCTTCTCGGCGGCCACGCCCACATACACCCCGCCCGAGGCGGAGATGTTGCCGAAGCTGGCCACCACCCGGCAGCCGTGCTCCCGCAGGCGGCTGATGGCGGCGTGAATCTCCTGGCTGTCGCCCACGGTGCCGCCGGGGCTGTCGATGCGCAGCAACAGGGCCGGGCACTCCCGCTGCTGCACCTGGCGCAGGGCCTTGAGCACGCGGGTGCGGGTGGGGCCTGCGATCGGACCTTCGATCGCCACCCGGGCCAGGGTGCGGCGGGTCTTGCGGCGCCAGGGCCAGGGCATCGGCGGGAAGCGGAGCGCGGTGGTGTGTGGCTGGATCTTAAAAAGAGGCTTCAATCCGGCTCCGGAGCCATGTCCCAGGCCCAGCGCTGGCCGTTGCTCCGCCCGCTGGCGATGCTGCTGCCCTTCGCCCTCTGGGGCACGGCGATGGCGGCGATGAAACCGCTGCTGGCAGGGGCCAGCCCGCTGCAGGTGGCCAGCCTGCGGCTGCTGCCGGCGGGGCTGCTGCTGTTGCTCGCGGCCCGGGCGCTGGGGCGGCCCCTGCGCGTCGCGCCGGCCGACTGGCCCTGGCTGCTGGCCTTTGCCCTGGTGGATGCGGCCCTGTTTCAGGGACTGCTGGCCCAGGGGCTGGGCCGCACCGGCGCCGGCCTCGGCTCGGTGTTGATCGATTCCCAGCCCCTGCTGGTGGCGCTCCTGGCGCGGGGACTGTTCGGTGAGGCGATCAACCCCGTGGGCTGGCTGGGTCTGCTGCTGGGTCTGCTGGGGATCGTCTGCCTCGGACTGCCGCCTGAACTGCTGCGGCACTGGTGGCTGGAGGGCCCGGCGGCCCTGGGCGTGCGCCCCTGGAGCCACGGCGAGCTCTGGATGCTCGGCGCGGCGATGGCGATGGCGGTGGGCACGGTGCTGTGTCGCTATGCCAGCCGCCACAGTGATCCGGTGGCCATCACCGGCTGGCACATGCTGCTCGGGGGCCTGCCGCTGCTGTTGCTGGCCGAGTTGCCTGCCCTGGCCGAGGCGGGGCCGGGGGGGCTGGCGTTGCTGCCCCACTGGGATGGCACGCAGTGGGGACTGATGGCCTACGCCAGCGTGCTGGGCAGTGCCCTGGCGTATGGGCTGTTCTTCTTCTTCGCCAGCAGCGGCGACCTCACCGGATTCACCGCTCTCACCTTCCTCACGCCGGTGTTTGCCCTGCTCTGCGGGGTGGTGTGGCTCGACGAGCGGCTGCAGGGACTGCAGTGGCTTGGGGCCGTGCTCGCCCTGGTTTCGGTGCTGCTGATCAACCGCCGCCAGTGGCTCTGGGAAGGGCGTCAGCCCCATCGTTCAGAGGCCACGCTCGATTGAGGGCGATGGCTGGCGGGTCGGAGGGATAGCGTCATCTTTCCTGTTCCGGGTTCAGGCCGGATGGCCCTGCCCTCGCCACGTCCCCGCCACGCCGTACCCCTGTGCATCCTGGTGGTGAGCACCCCTGTGGGAGCGTTGGGCAGTGGTCGCGGGGGGGGCGTGGAACTCACCGCCACGGCTCTGGTGGCGGGGCTGCTGGCGCGCGGCCACCAGCTCACCGTGCTGGCGGCGGAGGGTTCGGTGCTCCCCCTCTCCTGTGCAGGCGCCGACCT
>JBILDP010000014.1:0-19951 GCA_044352535.1 Prochlorococcaceae cyanobacterium | reverse complement strand
CCCGGGCCCTGGTGCGTCACCTGCGGGAGGGCGGCGCCATCAATGGGGCCATCAGCACCGATGGCACCAGTCCCCGGCAGCTGCTGGAGCAGGTGCGCTCGGCCCCGTCCATGGAGGGGCTCAACCTGGCTGCTCAGGTGAGCACTGCCGAGCCTTACCAGTGGCAGCAGCCCTGCGGTGAGGCGTTCGACGCCCGGCTGCAGACCCGGCCCGACGCGCCCTATCGGGTGGTGGCGATCGATTTCGGCATCAAGAGGGCGATCCTCGAGCGCCTGGTGGCCCATGGCTGCAGCGTCACCGTGCTGCCCGCCGACGCCACCCTCGAGCAGGTGCTCAGCCACCAGCCCGAAGGCGTGTTTCTCTCCAACGGCCCCGGCGATCCGGCCGCTGTGACAGGCGGCATCCGCCTGGCCCAGGGCCTGCTGCAACAGCCCGATCTGCCCGTGTTCGGCATCTGCCTGGGGCACCAGATCCTGGGCCTGGCCATGGGCGGCCGCACCTTCAAGCTCGGCTATGGCCACCGTGGCCTCAATCACCCCTGCGGCAGCCCCGGCGAGGTGGAGATCACCAGCCAGAACCACGGTTTTGCCATCGATCCCGACTCCCTGCCGGCCGATCGGGTGGCGGTCACCCACCTGAATCTCAACGACCGCACGGTGGCGGCGCTGGCCATGCGCCAGCAGCCGGTGTTCGGCGTGCAATACCACCCGGAAGCCAGCCCCGGTCCCCACGACGCCGATCACCACTTCGCCCGGTTTGCGGCGCTGATGGCGGACCGTCGCGCCGCCTGAGATCAGGCTCTTCGGGGTTTTCATGTGGCACTTTTGTTGCGAGTGCTGCAAAGCCCACCGCGATCTCTACACTGCGCGCCTGAGGTGATCCGGGAGCAGAGCCATTACCGACCTGCAGCGTTTGACGGTGTCGCTCAGGGGGGGCTTCGAACAGAAGCCCCACTGCCAGGTGTTCCACTTCACCGGCCAGCTTGACGCGTTTTCCGACAAGCAATTCGGTGAATTCATTTCCAGTCACCGCAGCGCCTCCCAGCCGCTGGTGGTGGATCTCACCCACATCGATTTCATCGACTCTTCCGGCCTGGGTGCCCTGGTGCAGCTGGCCAAGCTCTGCACGGCCGACCAGCAGCAGTTCGTGGTGGTGGGCAATGCCCGTGTGATCCAGACCGTGAAGTTGGTGCGTCTGGAGGAGTTTCTGCACCTTCAACCGGATCTGGAATCAGCCCTTGGCAGCCTCGCGGCCTGAGCCCACCGCTCCGCCGCCATCAGGCGACGGGAGCGCCGCCAGCCAGCGCTCCCTGAGCCGTTCCACCGGCTGGCTGGCGGCCCTTCGGGCCGATCCCCCCAGCGGTGAGCTCGGGCCCCTTCAGCTGGCCTGGCTGGGCGATGGGGTGTGGGAGCTGCACCAGCGACTGCGCCTGTGCCGAGTGCCCGGTCGTTCCCAGACCCTGCACCGCCAGGTGGTGGCCGAGGTGCGTGCCGATGCCCAGGCACTAGCCCTGCAGCGCCTGGAGCCGCTGCTGAAGGAGGAGGAGCTCGACTGGGTGCGTAGGGGGCGCAACCGGGCCGGTCGCGGGCCACGGCGCGGTGACGCCGCCACCTATGGCCAGGCCACAGGCTTCGAGTCATTGCTGGGCTGGTTGTTCCTGCACGATCCCCAGCGGTTGGTCGAGCTGCTAGATCACTTGGAGGAGATCGATCCATAAGCAGCATCCCCATGAGCCCTCGATTTGAACGCCGTCCCAGCAAACGGACGGGCACAGGGGGCAGGGGACCAGCTCGCCCTGCCCCCCGCGGTCGCCAGTTCGGTTCCGATGGCCCGCGCGGCGGTGATCGCCTGCCTGATCGCGGATCCGACCGGGGCGACCGCGCTGAGCGTCGCAGTTTTGACAGCCGGGGCGACCAAGCCAGAGGTCGTTTCCCGGAGCGGGGGGAGCGTGCATTCGAGCCCCGTGGCGACCGGGGCCAGCGTGGCAGCCAGTTTCGGGGCAACGACCGCAGCAACGATCGGGGTGGAGAGCGTTGGACGTCATCCGACCGCAGTGATTCCCCCCGCTTCAAGCCCCGTCGCTCCGATGGCGAACGTCCCCGTGCCCCCTTTCGGGCAGGGGCCAGCCGTCGCCCCAGTGAGGGCCGCAGCAGCTGGAGCGACGACTCTCGCCCCGGGCGTGGTTCCTACGGAGGCGGCGAGCGTGGCCGCTGGCGTGATGCGCGCCCCGGCCCCTCACGTTTCTCCGAGTCGCGGCCGCGCTCCTTTCCGCCCATCGTGGTGGACCGCGACCGCGCTGAGCCCGGCACCCCCATGGCACGGGACGGGGCTGAGCGCCATGGAGAGCCCCAGGGCGATGACCAGCCCGCCGACCTGATCTGGGGTCGCCATGCAGCCCTGGCGGCCATAGAGAGCGGCCGGCCCGTTCACCGCATCTGGTGCACGCCAGAGCTGCGCTTCAGTCCAAAGTTTCTGCAGGCCCTGCGGGAAGCCAAGGCTTCAGGCGTGCTGGTGGAGGAGGTCACCTGGGCCCGCCTCGGCCAGCTCACCGGCGGAGCGGTGCACCAGGGCATCGTGCTGCAGCCCGCCGCCGCCGACACCCTCGATCTGGCCAGCCTGATCGACGGTTGCCGTGGGCTCGATGAGCCGCCGCTGCTGATGGCCCTTGACGGCATCACCGACCCCCACAATCTGGGCGCCATCGCCCGTAGCGCCGAGGCGCTGGGGGCCCATGGTCTGGTGCTGCCCCAGCGCCGCAGTGCCGGTCTCACCGGCTCGGTGGCCAAGGTGGCGGCCGGTGCCCTTGAGCACCTGCCCGTGGCTCGGGTCGTGAACCTCAACCGTGCCCTCGATGCCCTCAAGGAGGAGGGCTACCGGGTGGTGGGCCTGGCGGCCGAGGGGAGCGTGAGTCTGGCCGAAGCCGATCTCGACGGTCCGCTGGTGATCGTGACCGGATCGGAGGGTGATGGGCTCTCCATGCTCACCCGGAAGCATTGCGACCAACTGGTGAGCATTCCACTGCGTGGCGCCACCCCCAGCCTCAATGCCTCGGTGGCCACGGCGATGGTGCTCTACGAGGTGGCCCGCCGCGGCTGGATGAAGGATCTCAAGGGTGGCCAGCCGGCCCCCCGGATCCAGCGACCCCAGGTCGGCACTGGCGCCCCCGCGCCACAGGCGGCGGCGGCGGCGGAACCGGCCACGCCTGGAGAGGCGCTTCCTGCGGCGTTCCCGCTGGACGAACTGCCCCTGGCGTGCGAGCAGGAGCCCGCACCGGAGGGTGGTTCGGTGCCCCAGGCCGAGTCGGGCAGCACCTTGCCGTTCTCAGCGTTCCCTGTTGCAGAACCGGCCAGCGCCGCCAATCCGGGCACAATGGACTCGACGCCAGATTCCACCCCATGAATCCCTTGCCGTGGCTCGTGCGCAGCGCCGCCAACGCCCTCGGTGTGGCCTGGTGGGCCCGGGTGGAATCCCACTCACCCGAATGTGTCTACTGGTTCGGCCCGTTCACCCGCAGGGGGAGCCTGGAGGCCCAACTCCCGGCCTTTATGGCTGATCTCCAGAGTGAATCGCCAGGTTCACTCGATCACCAGCTGCTGCGCACCCGCCGCGGTGAACCTCTCACCGAGCCCGGCTGATAGCGTCCAGTTCAGCTGGCAACCAGGTGGATGGGGATCGCCGAATGGCGTGGTCAACTCGAGCGCGGCGACGTGTCGGCCCGGGAACTTACCGACCACCACCTCGCCCGCATCGAAGCCGTGGACTCCACGGTCCATGCCTTTCTGGAGGTGACGGCCGAGCGGGCCAGGGCCGATGCCGATCGCATCGATGCCGCCCGGGCAGCCGGTGAGGCCTTGCCCCCCCTGGCCGGCATTCCCCTCTCGATCAAGGACAACCTCTGCACCCAGGGCATCCGCACCACCTGCTCCAGCCGCATGCTGGAGAGCTTCGTGCCGCCCTACGAGAGCACCGTCACCGAGCGGCTCTGGCAGGCTGGCGCGGTGCTCCTGGGCAAGACCAATCTCGATGAGTTCGCCATGGGCAGCTCCACCGAGACCTCCTATTTCGGTCCCAGCCGCAACCCCTGGAACCCCGAGCGGGTGCCGGGCGGCAGCTCCGGTGGCAGCGCCGCGGCGGTGGCGGCAGGTGAGTGCATCGGCTCGCTCGGTTCCGACACCGGCGGTTCGATCCGCCAGCCCGCCAGCTTCTGCGGCGTGGTGGGCCTCAAACCCACTTACGGCCGGGTGAGCCGCTGGGGGCTGGTGGCCTTCGCCAGCTCGCTCGACCAGGTGGGCCCGTTCACCACCTCGGTGGCCGACGCGGCTGAGCTGCTGCAGGTGATTGCCGGAGAAGATCCCCGCGATTCCACCTGCCTCAAGGCCCCCGTGCCCGACTATCGCGCCGCCCTGCAGCGCCCGGTGGCTGGCCTGCGGGTGGGCATCGTGCGCGAATGCTTTGAGGCCGAGGGGCTGGATCCAGCTGTGAAGGCCTCGGTGATGGCCGCCGCCGAGCAGCTCCAGGCCCTGGGCTGTGAGCTGGTGGAGGTGAGCTGCCCCCGCTTCAACGACGGCATTGCCACCTACTACGTGATTGCCCCCTCGGAGGCGAGTGCCAACCTGGCCCGCTACGACGGGGTGAAGTACGGCCATCGGGCCGAGGGCACCGCCAGCCTGGCGGAGATGACCGCCCGCAGCCGTGCCGAGGGCTTCGGTGATGAGGTGCAGCGCCGCATCCTGATCGGCACCTATGCCCTTTCGGCCGGCTACGTGGATGCCTATTACAAGAAGGCCCAGCAGGTGCGCACCCTGATCCGCCGCGACTTCGACCGGGCATTTGACCGGGTGGATGTGCTGCTGACGCCCACCTCGCCCACCACCGCCTTCCGCTTCGGCGCCCACACGGAAGATCCCCTGGCCATGTATCTGGCCGACCTGCTCACGATTCCGGCCAACATGGCCGGCCTGCCGGCGATCTCCGTGCCCTGTGGCTTCGACCAGGCGGGCCTGCCGATCGGGGTGCAGCTGATCACCGGCGTGTTGCAGGAGGAGCGGCTGCTTCAGGTGGCCCACCACTACGAGCAGGCGGCCCAGGTGATGGCCCAGCGTCCCGAGGCAGCCCTGGTGCCCTAACACCAGATCTGGAGTGCTGCGCCTAAGGTAAAGCGCTCCTCGCCGCTACCTGTGGCTTTCGTTCCGCTCCACAACCACAGCGACTACAGCCTCCTGGATGGGGCCAGTCAGTTGCCGGCGATGGTGGAGCGGGCCAAGGAGCTGGGGATGCCGGCGGTGGCCCTCACCGATCACGGTGTGATGTACGGGGCGATCGAGCTGCTGAAGCTGTGCAGCAAGGCGGGCATCAAGCCGATCATCGGCAATGAGATGTACGTCATCAACGGCTCGCTGGATGACCCCAATCCCCCCAAGAAGGAGCGCCGCTATCACCTGGTGGTGCTGGCCAAGAATGCGGTCGGCTACCGCAACCTGGTGAAGCTCACCAGCATCAGCCATCTGCGCGGCATGCGCGGGCGCGGCATCTTCGCCCGGGCCTGCATCGACAAGGCCACCCTGGAGAAACACAGCGAGGGGCTGATCGTGGCCACCGCCTGCCTGGGCGGCGAGATTCCCCAGGCGATCCTGCGCGGCCGGCCCGATGTGGCCCGCGACGTGGCCCGCTGGTATCAGGGCGTGTTCGGCGACGACTTCTACCTGGAGATCCAGGACCACGGCGGTATCGAGGACCGCATTGTGAACACCGGCATCGCTGAGATCGGCGCCGAGCTGGGCATCGAGCTGATCGCCACTAACGATGCGCATTACCTCAGCGTGGGTGATGTGGAGGCCCACGACGCGCTGCTGTGCGTGCTCACCGGCAAGCTGATCACCGATGAGAAGCGCCTGCGCTACACGGGCACCGAATACATCAAGAGCGAGGCGGAGATGCTGCAGCTCTTTGGCGACCACCTGGAGCGCGACGTGATCGAGCGGGCGGTGGCCAACACCGCCAGGGTGGCCGAGAAGGTGGAGGACTACGACATCCTCGGCCGCTACCAGATGCCGCGTTTCCCCATCCCCGACGGGCATACGCCGGTGAGCTACCTGCGCGAAGTCAGCGAGCAGGGGCTCAGGGCCCGGCTGGGTCTGGCCGAGGGTGCGGCGTTTGATGCCACCTATGGCGAGCGGCTGGATTTCGAGCTGCAGGTGATGGAGCAGATGGGCTTTCCCACCTACTTCCTGGTGGTGTGGGACTACATCCGCTTCGCCCGCGACAACGGCATCCCGGTGGGACCGGGGCGCGGTTCAGCTGCGGGTTCGCTGGTGGCCTATGCCCTGGGGATCACCAACATCGATCCGGTCACCAACGGGTTGCTGTTTGAGCGCTTCCTCAACCCTGAGCGCAAGTCGATGCCGGATATTGACACCGACTTCTGCATCGAGCGTCGCGGCGAGGTGATCGACTACGTGACCCGCCGCTACGGCGAGGACAAGGTGGCCCAGATCATCACCTTCAACCGCATGACCTCGAAGGCGGTGCTCAAGGATGTGGCCCGCGTGCTCGATATTCCCTATGGCGACGCCGACCGGCTCGCCAAGTTGATCCCGGTGGTGCGCGGTAAGCCCGCCAAGCTGAAGGAGATGATCGGCGAGGAGTCGCCAGCCCCCGAATTCCGCGAGAAATACCAGAACGACCCCCAGGTGAAGCGCTGGGTGGACATGGCGATGCGGATCGAGGGCACCAACAAAACATTTGGTGTGCATGCGGCTGGCGTGGTGATCGCCGCTGATCCCCTGGATGAAGTGGTGCCGCTTCAGCGCAACAACGACGGCCAGGTGATCACCCAGTACTTCATGGAAGACGTGGAGTCGATGGGCCTGCTGAAGATGGACTTCCTGGGCCTGAAGAACCTCACCATGATCGATAAAACCATCGATCTGGTGAAGCTGAGCACCGGCGAAACGGTGGATCCCGATGCCCTGCCGCTGAATGATCCCGGCACCTATGGCCTGCTGGCCCGCGGCGATCTCGAGGGCATCTTCCAGCTGGAATCGAGTGGGATGCGTCAGATCGTGCGCGACCTCAAGCCCTCATCCCTGGAGGACATCTCCTCGATCTTGGCGCTCTATCGACCAGGTCCTCTGGATGCCGGGCTGATTCCCAAGTTCATCAACCGCAAGCACGGCCGCGAGGCGATCGACTTCGCCCACGAGAAGCTCCAGCCGATCCTGAAGGAGACCTACGGGATCATGGTGTATCAGGAGCAGATCATGAAGATCGCCCAGGATCTGGCCGGCTATTCGCTCGGTGAGGCCGACCTGCTGCGGCGGGCGATGGGCAAGAAGAAGAAGAGCGAGATGGAGAAACACCAGAGCATCTTCGTGAAGGGCGCCATTGAGCGGGGTGTTGACTCGAAGCTGGCCGAGGGCCTGTTTGAGCAGATGGTGCTGTTTGCCGAATACTGTTTCAACAAGAGCCATTCCACCGCCTATGGCGCGGTGACGTATCAGACCGCCTATCTCAAGGCCCACTACCCGGTGGCCTACATGGCGGCGCTGCTCACCGTGAACGCTGGTGATTCCGCCAAGGTGCAGCGCTACATCGCCAACTGCAATGCCATGGGCATTGAGGTGATGCCGCCGGATGTGAATGCTTCGGGCATCGATTTCACGCCCGTGGGCGATCGCATCCTCTTCGGACTCTCGGCGGTGCGCAATCTCGGCGAGGGCGCCATCCGCCAGCTGATCGAAGTGCGCCAGGCCGATGGCCCCTTCGCCTCTCTGGCCGATCTCTGCGATCGCATCCCCGGCCAGCAGCTCAACCGTCGCGCCCTGGAGGCGCTGATCCACTCCGGTGCCCTCGATGCCCTGGAGCCGAAGGCCAACCGAGCCCAGCTGATGGCCGATCTGGATCTGGTGCTCGACTGGGCCAGCTCCCGCGCCAAGGACCGGGCCAGTGGCCAGGGCAACCTGCTCGATCTGCTGAGTGGTCTTGGCGCGGCCCCCGAGTCCGGTGATGACGGAGCTTCTGCTGGCGCCGGATCCCTGGCCACTGCGCCCAAGGCGGCCCCCGTGCCCGATTACCCACCCACCGAGAAGCTGCGGCTGGAGAAGGAGCTGGTGGGCTTCTACCTCTCCGATCACCCGCTCAAGCAGCTGGCCCCGAAGGTGAAGCTGCTCTCGCCTGTGGCGCTCGGCAGCCTGGAGGAGCTGGCCGACAAGGCCAAGGTGAGTGCGGTGGTGATGGTGCCGGAACTGCGCCAGGTCACCACCCGCAAGGGCGATCGCATGGCGGTGCTGCAGCTGGAGGATCTCACCGGCAGCTGCGAGGCGGTGGTCTTCCCCAAGAGTTACGCCCGCCTTGCCGACCACCTGATGGTGGATGCGCGGCTGCTGGTGTGGGCGTCGGTGGATCGCCGTGACGACCGGGTACAGCTGATCGTGGACGACTGCCGCTCGATCGACGACCTGCAGCTGCTGATGGTGGAACTGCCGGCCGAGCAGGCCGCCGACATCGCCATTCAGCATCGTCTGCGGGAATGCCTGCACCGGCACCGCCCGGCCCAGGACGAGGCCGGCGGTCGGGTGCCTGTGGTTGCCCTGGTCCGCCACGGCGGGCAGACCCGCTTCGTGCGACTGGGCAGTCAGTTCTGTGTCGACAATCCTCAGGCCGCGATCGCCACACTGGAATCAGCGGAGTTCAGGGCCCGGGTGAGCTCCCCCTTGCTAGCTGCCTGAGTGCTGACTGCCTGAGTTGCTGGCTGTCTGAGTTGCTGGACCCAGCGTCAAAAGCCTATTCAACGCCTACTGATCAGAGCCCGCGCCGTTGCCTCCGGCGCGCATCGCTCGAACCGACTCCCTCAGACGGCTGATGTTGACACCCAGCTGCTCGCTGCCCAAGAGGCTGCCGGGCTTTTCCTCCCAGCTGGCTGAGAGCACGCCGTAGCTGAGGCCGATCACCCCCAGCAGAAAACAGCCCCCCGAAGCGGTCAGGGTGGCACCGGGGGGGATGTCGACAATCTGGCGGCTCACCAGCAGATAGCTGCCGATGAAGACACCCATCCCCAGCACGGTAGGGATGCCGGTGGCCACTGCGATGCGCCGGGCCATGCGGTTGGCGACCGCTTCGGGAATCACCTGCTGTTTGCGCTGTCCCCGGGCTGGCTTGCTCCCAGGAGCTCGCCCCCCGGGAGATTTGTTGCCCGCAGCCTTGGCTGAACTGGACCCTGCGCCAGGTTTGCGCGGTTGAATGCCCTTGCCGGCCATGGCGCCCGATCAGCCGCGGATGCCGAGCTTGGCGATCAGGTTGCTGTAGCGCTCCTGGCTGATGCCGCGCAGATAGCCCAGCAGGCGCTTGCGGCGGCCAATCATCTTCAGCAGGCCCTGGCGCGAGGAAAAATCGTGCTTGTTGTTCTGCAGATGGCCCGTCAGCTGGCTGATCCGCTCACTCAGCATCGCCACCTGCACTTCCACGGAGCCGGTGTCGGTGCCGTGGGTCTGGTGGGTGTTGATCAGTTCCTGCTTCTTGCTGGTGTTGAGCGGCATGGGAAATGGAGGAAAAAACGACAGAAGGCCAGCAGTGGTCGGCGCCAACGCACCACGCCAGCCCGTTCACCTTAAAGCCCTGGCGTCAGGCCACCTGCTGGCCGAGCCATTGGAGGCAGGCACGGATCCACACCTCTGCATCGCTGTCGCGGCCCAGCCCCTGGCCGCTGGCCCGCTGCAGGGCGCGGCGGATCTCCAGCGGCTCGTAACCCAGCGCTGTCAGCGTCAGCTGCACCTCATCCAGGCTGGCTTCGGCCAGCTCCGGCTCTGATCCGTCGCAGCCGCCTTCGGCCACGCTCCCCTGCAGGCCAGGCTCGGCCAGCCAGCGCTGTTCCAGCCGGCTGCGCAGCTCCACCGCCAGCCGTTCAGCCGTTCGTTTGCCCACCCCCGGCGCCTGGCAGAGGCTGCGCAGGTCGGCCCGCACGATCGCCTGCACCAGCTCCGGGGCGCTGAGCGCCCCCATCAGCCCCAGCGCCATCTGCGGTCCGACACCGCTCACCGCCACCAGTTCCCGGAACAGGTCGCGTTCCCGCCGTTCGCCGAAGCCGTAGAGGCTCCAGCCGTCGTCGCGGATGGCCAGGTGAATCCACAGGCTGAGGCGACTTCCGTTTGCTGGCAGCTGCTGCCACTGGCGCTGGCTCACCAGCACCTCATACCCCACCCCCTGGCAGATCAGCAGCAGTCCCTGGCGCTTGTCCTGCTGCCACGGCTCGGCCAATTCCCCTTGCAGCCAGCCGATCATGGGTGCAGCCAAACGCCTCCCATGCTGCCCGCCCCGCAACCCCTTGCCCAGCGCCCTGTGCGCGTGAGCCTGGCTGGGCTGGGCCGCCTGCTTGCCGTGGCACTGAGCCTGGTGCTGCTGCTGCCTCTGGCCGCCTGTGGCGGCGTGGGCCAGCCGCCGCGCGCCACCCTCCTGGCGGCCCTGGCCCTGCAGATCGAGCTCACCCAGGACTCGATTGCCCAGGCCCTGCGCCTGGAGACCGGCGGCACTCCAGAGGTGAGCCGGGTGCGGGTGGCTGAGCAGCAGGTGGTGCCGATCGGCGATGGCAAGGGCCTGCACCTGAGTGGTCAGTTCGACTGGCGCCTGAGCGGCGATCCGATCCGGGTGGACAGTCCTTTTGAGCTCTACCTGCAGCGGGGCGAGCGGGGCGAGAGCTGGCGCCTGGCTAGGCCGCTCAATCCTGCCCAGGTTGAGGCGGGCCAGGCAGAGACCGCTCAGGGCGAGCCGGTGCAGTGGCTGATCGATCCGTTGCCCGTGAAGAGCTAAGGCTGATCAGGGTGGCCAGCAGCACCAGGGTGGCGCCGGCGATCGTCCAGCCGTCGATGCCCTCGCCGAACAGCAGCCAGCCCCACAGCCCAGCAAAGACCACCTGCACGTAGCTGATGGCCGTTGCCCGCGCCGCCGGCAGAGCCATCAGTCCGCTGGTGAGGGTCACCTGCCCCAGCTGGGTGAACACGCCCACCCCCAGCAGCCAGAGCAGCTCAACCGGCGTGGGCCATACCGGATCGAGCAGCACCAGCGGCAGGCTGATCGGCACTGCCACCAGCGGAAAGTAGAACACGATCACCAGCGGGTGCTCGCTGTTGCGCAGCTTGCGCACGCTCACGTAGGCCACGGCCGTGAGCAGGGCTCCGGCCAGGGCGATCAGCACCGCTGGCAGCGGCAGGGTGAGTCTGGCCGGGCCCAGGCTGCCGGCCACCAGAGTCCCCGGGTGGGCCACCAGCAGCACGCCGCCCCAGCCCACGGCCACAGCCGCCAGCACCCGCTTGCCCACCCGTTCACCCAGCACCAGCCAGGCCAGCAGGGCCGTGAAGGTGGGGTAGAGGTATTGCAGCACCGTGGCCGCCGCCAGGGGCAGCTGGCTGATCGCCGCATACAGGCACAGCAGCGCCAGGGTTCCCACCACCCCGCGCCACACCAGCAGACCACGCTGCCGGCCCCAGGGCTCCACACCGGATCGGCGCAGCAGCCACCAGCTCAGCGCCACGCTCACCAGAGCCCGGGCCAGCACCACCTCCGCCACTGGGATGCGGCCCCCCACCTGCTTCACGCACACGCCCATCAGCGAGAAACTCAGGGCGCTGGCCACCATCTGCAGCGTGGCGCCAGTGCCGTTGCCGCAGGGATGGTGGTTTGCCGCAGAATGGGCCATGGCGCCATCGTCGCCCGCCATCACCCCCGTGCGCTGATCGTTGCCGCCCCTTTCCGCGCCCCAGCTTCCCACCACGCCCCGCCTGCACCCCCGCACGATCGAGGCGGTGAAGGAGCGCGCCGACATCGTGGATGTGGTGGGCGAGCACGTGGTGCTCAAGAAGAAGGGCCGTGAGTTCGTGGGGGTGTGCCCGTTCCACGACGACCGCTCGCCGTCGATGACGGTGTCGCCGGCCAAACAGTTCTATTACTGCTTCTCCTGCGGGGCCGGCGGCAACGCCATCAAATTTCTGATGGAGCTGCAGCGCCAGAGTTTCAGCGACGTGGTGCTGGAGCTGGCGCGCAAATACCAACTTCCCGTCGAAACGCTCGACGGGCCGCAGCAGGAGCGGCTGCGGCAGCAGCTCTCGCGCCGCGACCAGCTGCAGCGGGTGCTGAGCCTGGCGGCCGGCTGGTTCCGCAGCCAGTTGCGCAGCCCCGCTGGGGCCGCTGCCCTGGGCTACCTGCGTGATCAGCGGCGCCTGAGCGACACCACGATCGACGCCTTTGAGCTGGGCTTCGCTCCCGACCAGTGGGACGGCCTGCTCAAGCACCTCCAGCAGGTGGAAGGCATGGCGCCGGAGCTGCTGGAAGCGGCGGGCCTGGTGGTGCCGCGCAAGGGAGGTGAGGGCTACTACGACCGCTTCCGCGGCCGGGTGATGGTGCCGATCCGTGACCGCCAGGGCCGGGTGATCGGCTTCGGTGGCCGCAGCCTCGATGGCGCCGAGCCCAAATACCTCAACTCGCCGGAAACGGAGGTGTTCGAGAAGGGCAAGCACCTCTTCGGTCTCGACCGGGCCGCCAATGCCATCCGCAAGGACGACCGGGCGGTGGTGGTGGAGGGCTACTTCGATGTGATCGCCCTGCATGCCGCCGGCATCACCAACGCGGTGGCGGCCCTGGGCACGGCCCTGAGCAGCAGCCAGATCACCCAGCTGTGCCGCTGCTGCGACAGCAAGCGCCTCATCCTCAACTTCGATGCCGACGGGGCCGGCGTGCGCGCCGCCCAGCGCGCCATCGGCGAGGTGGAGCAGCTGGCGCTGCAGGGCCAGCTTGAGCTGCGGGTGCTGCACCTGCCCTCTGGCAAGGATCCCGACGACTTCCTCAAGGAGCACGGCGCCGGCGACTACCGGTCGCTGCTGGATCAGGCGCCGTTGTGGCTCGACTGGCAGATCGAGCAGGTGCTGGCCGGTCGGGATCTGGGTAAGGCCGACCAGTTCCAGCAGGCCGTGAGCGGCCTGGTGGCGCTGCTCGGCAAGTTGCCCCAGAGCGCCGTGCGCAGCCACTACCTGCAGCAGGTGGCCGAGCGGCTTAGCGGCGGCCAGGCCCGGCTGGCGCTGCAGCTTGAAGACGATCTGCGCCAGCAGGTGCAGGGCCAGCGCTGGCATGGTCGCTCCCAGAAGTGGGAGCAGCCCGGTGAGGCGGGCCTGCGGGAGCGGGCCGAAGCCGAGTTGCTGCGGCTCTACTTGCACTGCCCCGCCCATCGCGGCGAGATCCGCGCCGAGCTGCGCCGCCGCGAGCTCGACGACTTCGCCCTGTCGCATCACCGTCAGCTGTGGGCGGCGATCAGCGCCCTGGAGGAGGACAATCTCGGCGCCGGGCGTCTTGAGGCGATCAATCGGGGCAGCGATCCCGGCCACGACCTGGCCGATCTGGAGCTGCCGCGCCTGCTGGCCGACCAGCTGGTGGTGGAGCAGAGCGCCCTGCTCACCCGGCTCACCCCCCTGCTGGAGCCCAGCGAGGTGCAGCGGTTGGCGCTCGCCCAGCCGCTGCTGCAGTTGCGCGGCGTGACGGCGGCGCTGGAGCGGCAGAAGTGCCTGAAGCGCTGCCGCCACCTGCTCGATGCCTGGAGCGGCCAGCGGCTGGAAACGCTGGAGCGCTGCATCGCCCGGCTGCTCGACGCTGAATCGGCTGAAGCTTCCGGTGTGGCGGCTGATCCGGCGCCAGCCGCTGCTTCGCTCCAGCCGGTGGGCTTGGACATGGAGGCACGCATCGAGGCGCTGTTCACCGAGCTCAACGCCGACGCCCTGCGCTTTCAGGAGCTCTATTACGGCGAGCGCCGCTATCTCGAGGAACTCGACAGTCGCCGTCGGTCGGGCTACGGAGCGGTGGAGCTCCAGCAGGCCGCTTGAGGGCAACCCCTGCTCGCGCCTCTAGCTTGCAGATGCCTCGCCACTGCCTGAGTGCATCTGCTCCTGTCGCGTGCGGCACTGGCCCGTGGCCTGGCCCTCGTGCTGGTTGTGCTGACTGCTCCGGCAGCTGCCTGGGCCCAGGCCTGCCCCTGTGATTGCGCCACGCCCGAGCCCGGTGCGAGCGGTGCGGATGGCAGCTGCCAGTGCCCCTGTGCGCCCGTGCCCATCCCCGGCATCACGGCCGAAACCCTCTCCGGTCCGCCCAAGCCCCCCAAGGCCGGTGGCCCGGCACCCAGCTGGCAGGTGGATCCCTTCTTCGACGACAACCTGGGTGATCCCTTCTGGGGCCCATGGTTCTGGTGAGGCTCCGGGCCGCGTCGATACGCTGATGGGAGCGTTGCGGCGGCCATGGGCTTTTACGAGGTGCTCTGGCACGGCGAGGGCATCGGCGATGGTGGCGATCTGGAGGAGGCGATGCAGGCCTACCTGGCGGTGAAACCCGACGACGGCGACTGGGAGACAGCCTGCGCGGTCGGGGCCGAGCCCTGCATCCGCCGCTACGCCTCGTTTGACGCCTACCTCGACAACGCCGACGAACTGGAGACGATTCCGGTGACGGCGGCGATGATCAGCGCCGCTCTGGCGGATCTGGGCTGAAGACGGTGGCTGGGCTCGAGGGGCTGGGTTGATGGTGGATGCGGGACTTGAGCTGGCGCGCTTTGAGCCGGTGAATCACCTCTGGCCCGAGCTGGTGGAGCGGCTTGGGGTCGAGCGCAGCGGCCGTGCGGTGCGGCAGGCGCTCGATCTGCAGGCCATGCACGGCACGGCAGCCACCCTGCCGCTGCTGCTGGTGGAGACCTGTGGCCTGGCCCTGATCGACGCGGCGCGGCTGCGCCGGCAGACCGGGCTGGCGGGGGCTGGCGATCGGTTGGTGCTGCTCGTCAGCCAGCGGCGGCTGCAGCTTCAGCTGCTGCAGAGCCCCTGACAGGTGGCCGCGGGCCGCTCCAGAGGTTCGGGAACAGGAACTCCGGCAGGCTCCCACTGCTGCACAGAAGATTTACTTTGAACTTGAGGGGAGGCCCGGGAGCCAACCCGAGCCGGTGCGCACAGCGGAGGTGCGCCGAAATGCGTCAGGTCCAACGTGAACTCAGTCGTGAACTCGGTGGCGTAGCGCCAGCGCCGCTCCGTAGCCGCAGAGAGCCATCTGCCATTCCTGGGTTCTGCCTGTTGATGCCCCGGGCTGCATAACCCGGGTCGGGATCACAGCCGAGAAGGCCAAGCCCCGAGCATCTCTTCTCCCAGACGTGATCTCCTTTCTTGCCTGCCAGGCCCCAGACAGGTCATGTGTGATTGACAGACACCCGATCCGATCAAGCCCCAGATGCCAAGGCGATGATCCGCAACCGGTGCAAAGGCGCCCCCCACGGGGCGCCTTGCTGTGGCTGGGATGCGTTCTGATGCTGATCGCTGAGCTGGAGGGTTTCCGTGCGCCTCGATGAGGCCAGTTTTCAGTGCACTGCCCGCACCACCGGCAGGTCGGCCAGGCGGGTGGTGGCGGCCCGTGACAGGCGGCTGCGGCGCATGCGCCAGGGGGCACCCAGGCCGCAGGCCGCCCACTGCACCGTGCCGCTGCCGTAGTGGCGGTTGAGCCGGTCGATGGTGGCCATCAGGGCGCTGCGGCGCTGCTGTTGCTCCGGCGGCAGGGGCGCCAGCAGGTGGTGCTGCAGGGTCGCCTGATCCTGCAGCTCCTGCAGCACCACGCCGGCCTTCTGCAGGGGTTTGTGGGGTTTGAACAGGGCGTCGGCCAGGGGCAGGGCCGACGCCAGCAGCACGGCCGTGTCGTTGCTGGCCAGTGGCAGCCGCACTGTGGCGGCGTTGGCGTAGAAGCTGGTGCCGTTGAACGGGCTGCTGCGCACGAACACCGTGAGTGCCCCGGCCCGCTGGCGCTGGCGCCGCAGCTTCTCCGCCGCCCGGCTCGTGTAGGTGGCCACTGCTTCCCTGAGCTGCTCCCGGTTGTCGATCGGGGTGCTGAAACTGCGGCTCACGCAGGTTTCCCGCTTGGCCGCCGGCGCCAGCTCCAGCGGCAGACAGGCGCGGCCGCGCAGCTCCTGTTGCAGCCGCACGCCCACCACACCGCAGCGGTGGCGCAGCTCGCCGGTGGGCAGATCGCGCAGGGCCCGGGCGTGGGCCACGCCGCGCAGCCGGCACCAGCGCGAGAGTTTCCGGCCGATGCCCCATACGTCCTCGATGGCGGTGGCCTCCAGCACGGCCTCGGCCTGCGCTGCCGGGCAGGCCCCCAGGTCGAACACCGCCGGCGGGGCACCCCCCCCTGTCGGCGCCGTTTTGGCCCATTTGTTGGCCAGCTTGGCCAGCACCTTGGTGGGGGCGATGCCCACCGCCACCGGCAGCCCCAGCCGCCGCCGCACGTCGCGGCGCAGGGCGTGGCCCCAGGCCGTGAGGTCGCCGCCGCTGCGGTCGCCGTTGCTCCTGCCCCCGCCCCCTGGACGGTGCAGCAGTCCGAAAGCCTCGTCGATCGAATAGATCTCCAGGGCCTCCAGCCACTCTTCCAGCACGGACATGAGCCGCTGGCTCATGTCGGCGTAGAGGGCGTAGTTGGAGCTGCGCACGATCACCCCCAGCCGCTCCAGCTGCCGCTGCACCTGGAAATACGGCTGCCCCATGCGGATGCCCAGAGCGCGTGCCTCGGCGCTGCGCGACACGATGCAGCCGTCGTTGTTGGAGAGCACCACCAGCGGCCGGCCCAGCACCGCTGGATCCACCACCGCCTCGCAGGAGGCGTAGAAGTTGTTGCCGTCGATCAGCACCATCGCCTCCTGGCCCGTGGCCTGGCGACCACCGGTCGCGGGGCGGCTCACAGGCTGTGGATGGCGTGGATGGCCACGCCCCAGATGCGGGCGTCGTCGCCCTCGCTCAGCTCCAGGGGTGGGTAGTCGGGATGGGCGGCCTCTAGCCGCCAGCGGTCCCGGTGGCGATTCAGGTATTTGAGGGTGAACGCGCCGTCGAGCACGGCCACCACCACCCGGCCGGCGCGGGGCTCGATCGCCCGGTCCACGACCAGCAGGTCGCCGTCGAGGATGCCGGCGCCCTGCATCGAATCGCCGCTCACCCGCAGGAAGAAGGTGCTGCTGGGGTGGCGGATCAGCACGTCGTTGAGGTCGATGCGGCTCTCGATGTAGTCGTCGGCGGGGCTGGGAAATCCCGCCGCCACCGCCGCGCCGGCCAGGGGCAGGGGCTGGTGGCGTGGCGGTCGATGCGGATCCGGAGCTCCTGCCAGGGTCGCTTTCGCCACCACAGCTTCCGCCTCCGAGCGGGGCACGATGCGCAGGTCTATGCCCGGCTCTATGCCCGGCTCTGTGCTCGGCTCTGCGTTCGGCGCCTTCTCCAGTGCCATCGCCCAACCCAATCTCACGACAGTATGCCCGTACTAGTGCGGTGGCGGTGAGGGCTGGCTGTTGCCAGGCTGGCTGTTGTCGGGCTGGGTGTGTGCCGGAGCGGATGAGCGTGAGAAAGATGGTGCGTCGCTGGGAAGCGGCGCCGGCGGCTGTGGTGCTGGTGGCTGCAGTGCTGGCGCTATTGCCCCCGCCGGCTTGGGCCGAGCCCGGTATCCGGGCCGACTACCTCTGCAAGGGTCGCTTCGATGCCACGGAGCTCACGGCCTTCTTCTTCAATGACAGCCCCAGTGCCGTGGTGCTGCTGGTGGGCGAAGGGGCCGCGCGCCTGCCTCAGGCGATCAGTGCCAGTGGGGCCCGCTACAGCGATGGCCGTCAGACCTTCTGGGTGAAGGGCGAGCTGGCCAGTTGGCAGCAGGGCGAGGCGCCGGCCTATGCCTGTGAGCCCCGCTCCCGCTGAGCTTCGACGCCACTCCATCCGTCGCGCCATCGGTTATCTCAGGTGCTGTTGAAGCGCTGCACAAACAGCTCCAGAGGCATGGGGCCGCAGCGCCGCTGCCAGCCGATTCCCTCCGGGTAGCGGCGCCAGCAGCACACCTCCGCTTCCTGGTGCCGCAGACGAATCAGGTAGCGATAACGGGCCTGATCGCAGGCAGGGCTGGCTTCGGCGGCCCCCAACAGTGGCAGTGGCGCAAACACCTGCAGCAGTTCATCGAGCGTGCGGGGTCTGCGGCGACTGGCCTGCAGTGGGGCGGCCAGCAGGCCGGCGATGCGCTGGGGGAAGCCGCCGTCGGCCAGCCACCAGTGGTGTTGGGCCGGATGGTGGACATGCAGCAGGGATATCAGGGCCGAACAGCTGGTGCCGCAGAAGGTCTGAGCGGAGGAAGGCTGGGGCATGGATCAGGGAATGGACCCTTCTCCAGTGCCCCTGCTGTCTCAGCCAATGGTTGTCAGTTCACCGGCAGTGGTCAGGCCACCGTCGCCATGTGGCGCATCAGGTCGATGCATTTGCAGCTGTAGCCCCACTCGTTGTCGTACCAGGCCACCACCTTCACGAACGTGTCGCTCAGGGCGATGCCGGCCTTGGCGTCAAACACCGAGGTGCAGGCCTCGCCCACGAAATCAGTACTCACCACGTCGTCTTCGGTGTAGCCGAGGATGCCAGTCATCGCTCCCTGGCTGGCGGCCTTCATCGCCGCCTTGATCGCCTCGTAGCTGGCCGGATTGGCCAGGTTCACGGTGAGGTCCACCACCGACACATCGGGCGTGGGCACGCGGAAGGCCATGCCGGTGAGCCTGCCGTTGAGCTCCGGGATCACCTTGCCCACTGCTTTGGCGGCACCGGTGCTGCTGGGGATGATGTTCTGGCCGGCACCGCGGCCGCCGCGCCAGTCCTTGGCGGAGGGGCTGTCCACCGTTTTCTGGGTGGCGGTGACCGCGTGCACCGTGGTCATCAGGCCGTTCACGATGCCGAAGTTGTCGTGCAGCACCTTGGCCATCGGCGCCAGGCAGTTGGTGGTGCAGCTGGCATTCGACACGATCGCCTGGCCGGCATAGCTGGCGTGGTTCACCCCCATCACAAACATCGGCGTGTCGTCCTTGGAGGGGGCGCTCATCACCACGCGCCGGGCGCCGGCATTCAGGTGGCCCCTGGCCTTCTCCTCGCTCAGAAACAGGCCGGTGCTTTCCAGCACGTAGTCGGCGCCGACATCGCCCCAGCGCAGGTTGGCGGGATCACGCTCGGCGCTGATCCGGATCCGCCGGCCATTCACGATCAGCGCACCGTTTTCAGCTGCCACCTCACCGTGGAAGCGGCCGTGGGTGGAGTCGTAGCGAAGCAGGTAGGCCAGATACTCCGGCTCGATCAGATCGTTGATGCCCACCACTTCCACATCCGCTGCCGCGCAGGCACGCCGGAACATCAGCCGACCGATGCGGCCGAAGCCGTTGATGCCGATGCGCAGGGTCATGGGATCGGAGGCGAACGCCACGGGCAAGCTGAAAATCAGCCTAGGAATGGCAATCGATCGCGCCCGCCTTGGTGTGGGATCGGTAGCGAAGCCTCAATCCACTTCGCCTCAATCCGTCTCGTTTCAATCCGCCTCGTCGTCTTCCAGCAGCAGCTGCTGGAAGGCGGTGTAGAGGTCGGCCTGCTCGGCGCTGAGACGCGGATCCCGGCGGCCGGAGCCACCGCGGCTCAGTGGTCTGGTGCGGCCCCCGGCCCTGTCGGCCGCCGCCAAGGGGCGCGCGGCCTCAGGCAACGGCCGCCCGGTTCCCGTCATCGGAACCGGTTGAACCGAGGGCCGGCGGCGCTCACCCTCGAGCTGGCGCAGGCGATCGAGCAGGTGGTCGGGCACGCTGCCATCGGGGCTCGCCTGCATCAGTTCCCGAAACAGCTGCTCGGGGTTCTCTTCGGTTTCCACCTTGTGGCGCTTGGGCTCAGCCTTGACCTTGGCTGGAGGCGTCTCGGGTGCCGGCAACGGCTGGGGCAGGCGCCGGCCGAGCTCGCGCAGGCGCTCGAGGCTGCGGGGATCGAAGCTCATGGGCAGCCGAGGGTGTCGCGGGTGTCCCGGCCGGTCACGGGGTTTGTGCCGCCGGCTGCCGCACAGAGCGTTTTGAGGGCATCACCGCGCAGGGGCACGTTGGTGAAGTCGGCTCCCTCGATCTTCAGGTCGCCGAAAAACT
>JBILDP010000133.1:0-6336 GCA_044352535.1 Prochlorococcaceae cyanobacterium | reverse complement strand
GCAGGGGATCATCAGCACACCGAACCAGCCCACATACAGGCGGTTGTTGGTGGAGGTGACCCACTCGCAGAACTGCTGCCAGCTGGAGGCGCCGGAGCGCTGCTGGAGAGTGGTGGTCATGAGAACGGGAAAAGTGCCCGAAGGCGGTATGGATGGCTGGAATGAACCAGCCACGGCAATGTAACGGGATCTTTCGCGGTTCCGCCCCCCGAGCCAGCAGCCTGGCCATCAGCCGTTGCCATGGCAGTGATCAGCTCCGCTAATCAGGCCTGTCGTGGTCATGGGTTCAGCTGCCACGCTGAGGGCTAGCGCAGGTCGAACGCCATCTTCGATGTCTTGCCCAGGGCCGACGCGCTTCTCATGGCCCCCTCGGAAATGGGCAACGGTTTTGGCCAACGGAGTCTTGGCCACTGGAGAACGTTGCAAACGACCCCATTTGGGAGGCTCGCCTGGGGGGCTCAAGGGTCAAGGATGAAGTGATGGTTTATGGGGTGGTGGTGATGAATCGGATCAACGAAGCCCAAGGCCCGGAGAACTGCCTGGGTCGTACCTGCCTGAAGTGGGGTAGCGATGGTGAGCTGACATTCCCTGATATGGAGGCTGTGCTGCGGCGTCTCGCCGACATTGACCACGACCTTGCGGCTGCGCTCCAGCCCGCAACCCCTGATGGTTCGCAGCCTGATTCGTATGCTGACTGTATTGATCGCTGGCTTTGTCCCCCCAAGGGGGGCGCGGGGATCAGAGAGCTTGGATCAGAGTGAGATCTGCACTGAGAACAGAGATACTCCATGGAGATGCTCCCACCTGAACTGATTCTGGGACTGCTGCTGGTGGCAGTGGTGATTTTCTCAGCCAAGACTTGAGTTTTAAGCGGAGCCTTCACTCAACTTCTGCGCTTCGAAGGAGTCGACCAATTCGGCCCCAGACAGGCCGTGGGTCCAAATGTCTACCCGGCTGCACGATGGACAAGAAAAACACCAGTCTTCCCATGGAAACAGCACTTTTTCGTAAAAGAATGAATTCGGGCCGATGCAACGCAGGATCACCATTTGGCTGGTGTGATTGCAATAAAAACAATTGATCCACGGCTTTTCCATGGCCATCCCTGGCGTGAGATGGAAGCAGCCTGCTCACCTTTGCTGATCAGATCCGTGGTGAAACAGGCCGCAGCCAGGATTGTTCCCATTTGGGGTCTGAATCAACTCAGCTCCAGGGCGTGAAGGTGACCGGCTCGTACTTGGCGATGGAGATCCGCCAGCCCCGGATCACTTGGGCCTTCAGGCTTTGCAGCATTTCCGATGTTTCGCCACCTGACAGCCAGTTTGCCTTGAGAAGGGGAAGCTTCTCGCTCATGACCTCCATCGGCAGCTCCACGAGCAGCAGGCTTTCATCTCCGGCAGCCCGTTGCAGGGCTCCCTCATCACTGCGCTGCCAGAGACGCAGCAGCAACTCAAGAGCGAGGGTATGCCCCCCGTCTCCGGGATCGCTGGCTGATGCCGCTTCGGGTGATTGCGATTTGCCGTTGATCGGCAGCGCCCGCCGGCCCTGTTGATTCACCAGAGCCAGGGCAACGAGGTACGTGGCATCAGCCATCGGATCCAGAACAAGGCGACCCAACCTTGCACGATCCCCAGGCCCCTCCGTGTTTGAACCATTGGCGATGAGTAAACATACTCAGCCTCTCGTTGGGGTTACATTCGCCGGGCCAAATCTGCGCCCAATGGGGCCTGACGCCATGGCCAGCATCACAGAGCAACTCCAGAGCTATCGCTCTGCCCTCGCAGACGCCCAATCAAAAGGTGACCAGGCGATTGCCCGCAAGCTTGAGCAGCAGATCAAGGAGCTGGAGGACTTCCAGCAACGCCACCCGGACGTCTCAGAAGCACCCTCGCCTTTTGAGGTCTTCTGCGATCTCAACCCTGAGAATATGAAATGTCGCGTCTACGACGACTGATCTCGCGTCTGTCAGATTGCCCCCGAATGGGGGCTTCGCCTGGGCGGGGTGGCATCCGAATCTGTCTGTCACCCGAGTCTGAGACGCATGGGTCAGGCAACCTTTACCACCCAGCTCACCATTGGTGAGCTGGAGGCGAGCTTTCCTCTCTATTGCAAAGCATTGCGCATCCTGATTCGCGAGGAGAAGACCATCGAGCAGATTGAACGCAGTGTGTGCTGGCATCGGCTCTCAACCCTGCATCACTCGTTGCCGCGTCAATACAAGGATCCACGCCATCTATATTTCCAGCTCAAGCGATCGATCAATCCGTGAAGCGTGTTTTAGCCATCATCCTCGGAGGCGGAGCTGGAACTCGCCTCCAACCACTCACTCTCACCCGCGCCAAGCCTGCGGTACCGCTGGGTGGTAAATACCGGCTGATTGATATCCCGGTCAGCAACTGCATTAACTCGGGCATCCAGAAGATTTATGCGCTGACCCAGTTCAACAGTCAGTCATTAAATCGCCACCTCAGCCTCACCTATAACCTCTCCACGAGTTTCGGTGGCGGCTTTGTCGAGGTGTTGGCTGCCCAGCAGACACCCGACAGCCCCAGCTGGTTTCAGGGCACGGCTGATGCCGTTCGCCAGAACCAGGCGCTTTTTGAGAGCTGGGATGTTGATCAGGTTCTTATTCTTTCTGGCGATCAGCTCTATCGCATGGATTACGCCGCCTTTGTCGCGGCCCATCGCGCCAGTGGCGCGTCGCTCACCGTAGCGGCGCTTCCCGTCGACCCTCAGGCAGCCGAGGGGTTCGGGTTGATGCGCACCAGTGTGGATGGTCGCATTGAGGAATTTTGCGAGAAGCCCAAGGGATCTGCTCTTGATGCCATGTGGGTTGATACGCAAAGCCTCGGGCTTAGTGCCTCGGAGGCAGCCAGGCGGCCGTTCCTGGCCTCGATGGGGATTTATGTGTTTGAGCGCAGGGTTCTGTTCGACCTGTTGGCCGATCACCCAACTGCTACGGATTTTGGCCAGGAAATCATCCCAGCAGCCCTGGCCAGTGGCAGAAAACTGCAGAGCTACCTCTTCGACGACTACTGGGAAGACATCGGAACAATCAAGGCATTTTATGATGCCAACCTGGCGCTCGCCGATCAGAAACCTCCCTTCAGTTTTTTTGATGAGGCCTCCCCGATTTACACGCGAGCTCGCTACCTACCTCCCAGCCAGATCAGCCACTCGCGGATTTCCCGTTCAGTCATCAGCGAAGGCTGTCGCCTCGACCGCTGCGTGATCGAGCATTGTGTTCTTGGTCTTCGGCTCCGGGTTGAGGAGGGAACGGTTCTGGAGGACACCCTGGTGATGGGTGCGGACAGCTATGAGTCTGAGCACGAACGCCAACTGATTCGCGCCAAGGGTGGAGTCCCGCTTGGTGTCGGTATCGGTTCCACAATCAAGGCTGCCATTCTCGATAAGAATGTGCGAATTGGTGCCAACGTTCAGATCATCAACAAAGATCGCGTGCAGGAGGCGGATCGCAGTGAACTTGGCTTCATGATCCGCAGTGGCATCGTCGTCGTTGAGAAAAACACGACGCTGGCCGATGGAACCATCATCTAGCGTTCTGCATCACGACAAGCTGGAGCGCCAAGCGCAGCGCTGGTGATGTTCTTGGTGACCTCGTTGTTGTTGAGGGGATCGATCTCCTCGCGCTGGTACCGGCGCCCGCGAGTGGTGGCAGCAGGGGTGGCAGCAGGGATTGCCGCTCACGACTGCTGCACGCCAGGATCCTGGCGGTGTCAGTGGACAACGCCCTGCTCCAGGCCGGCACCGAGCCGGCCATGCAAGGGCGCATCAACGCCATCGCCAATCTCACCAAGGGCCTGCAATCGCTCAGCCTGGCCCCCGCCGGCTACACCATCCACCTGCTGGCCAATGGTCACCGCTTCGGCAGCGGCTATCGCCGGTGCAGGTGGGCCTTGGCTTGGCCCTGCTCGGCGGGGTCGCCTGGCTGTTGCAGCGGGTGCGCCGATTTTGACGCGTCTCAGCACCTGGCTGCACACCGATCAACCGAGCCGCACACCGCTGACCCCCATGGCCACTCCTGCCTCTCTTGAGAAGCTCGGCCGCTTCCTGCTGCGCGGCCTGCGCATCGGCGCCAGCACGGTGGCGGTGGTGGAGCTGCTGCGCAGCGACTGGACCGGTGGCATCAGTGCCGGTGTGGCCTGGCTGGTGTTTCTGCAGGTGGAGCGGCGGCTGCCGCCCCCACCGGTGGCACGGGAGCCTGAGGGGTGATCCGCATGCTCACGGCTGCAACTCATCATCCAGGTGCTGCAGCATTTCCAGGACACGCGTTGCCCAATCGAAAGGCGCCCCGTGGGGGGCGCCTTAGCACCGGTTGCGGCGGTTACGTCCTCACACCAAGAACTGCCGATCGGGTGTCTGTGGTTCACGTATGCCCTGTCTGGGGCCTGGCAGGGAAGGAAAGGAGATCACGTCTGTGAGAAGAGATGCTCAAAGCTTGACCTTCTCGCTTGTGATCTCAACTCGGGTTATGCAGCCCTGAGGTTCAACACGCGGGAATCAGAAGTGGCATATCGCTCTCTGCTGCTACGGGATGACGCTCGCGCTACGTCACCGAGTTCACCTGTTGTGTGTCGCATCGTTGGCGCACCTCCGCTGTGCGCACCGGCTCGGGTGATCCCTGGCCGGACTCTGTTGGAGGGTGAGGGTCGGGTTGGCTCCCGGGCCTCCCCTCAACTTCAAAGTAAACCTTCTGTGCGCCAGTGGGCGCCTGCCGGAGTACCTCTTCCCGTACCTCTTGCTGCCTATCAGCGCAGCGATTTACATGCTTCCCCGTTGCCGTTGCTGTCGTCCCAGGGCCGGGTGATGCCACCGCTCACCTTCCAGACCCCGTAGCGACGGCGGCTGGCGCGGTATTCGGCATCCAGGTCGTCCTTGGCATCGCAGCCACCCAGGTCTTGCCGATACGCGTAGCCGCAGGCCCGCGGAGCGGATAGGCCTGGCCGTCTTTCACCATCGCCCACCGAGCGGCCATAGCGGTCAGCGGATGGTGTAGCCGTCGCCGATGGACAGCACGGTGGCGCTCAGGGCTGGCAACAGCACTCCCAGCAGCAGACCTTTGCCCATGGCGGGAGTCTGCAACGGGAGCGATTTGATGCGGGGCCCGTATCGCCTCTCCAGATCCCGGCCCGTAGGACCAAGCTGGAGATTGGCTCTGGGAGCGTGATGGCCCGTTTGGCGCAGCTGCTCAGCCCCTGCCCAAGGTGGGTAGCTGTCTGCTCGGCTACGACAGCTCGGGCAACTAGTGCGTCAGCAGCCCGAGCAATGTCCGCGAGGCCATCCAAGAAAAGGGCAAGTCCTGCCCGCTGGGCTGGTTCAGTTCAGGCCGCTATTGCGTCAAGAGCCGCTGATCGCCACGGCATTCCGCTTCCGTCGCTCTGCCCGCCTGGGCCCGCTGCGCTTCAACTTCGCCAAGGGCGGGTTGAGTTCGATCTCTGATGGCGGGCGCGGCGCCTCGTTCAACATCCCGGTGAGCCTCAGTGGTAACTGGCAGCGGCGGGCCGCCCAACACTGTGGGGCTGCGGGGCACGGGGCTGAGCTGAAGGGTGGAGCACACGTCTGATTGCCTCGCTGCGGTCACGGCAGAACCTGTGGCGAGCCTGGCCCACTGCCGCCGGTTGCGGCCAGGAATGCAATCCTTGATCAGGTTTTATCTCCCTCTCTCAGGGCGGGACATGCCTGTTGCCCATCGATGGCTTGCCGACGGGCCTCTTGGTCAGTGAACTGCTATTGGCGCCAGGGACAACTCGAAGATCTGCAGGGTATAAACAGGCGTATATTCCCGAGGAATGTGCCCTCTCGGCAACTGCCATTAGGGGTGATTACGCCTCTGTAGGGATGATCTAGGGGAGCCGCCTTCTTTGCAGGCGATTTACGAAGCCTTCTGGTAAAGCTCCTCAAGCCGCTCCCGGCTGAGGTCGACATAAAGCACCTCATCCCCGGGCTCGGGAGCCTCGGGATGGCGCTTTGGCTTGGAGCCACTTCTCTGGGCAGAAGGCAGCGCAGCTGAGACGCGCAGGTTCTGGCTCATCAAGGCGAAAGCTCCACCGGCGATCAGCGCGAAGCAGATCAGGTAAACGGCAGCCAGAAGGTCGTTCAAGGACAGAAGATTCTTTTCCTCAGCCTAGTGTGAAGAATTGTTGAGCGTGGCCACGGTTCGCCTGGTCCGTGGAAATCCCTCGCCACGGCTGCGGCTTGAACAGCAGCCCGGTTCCAGTCCAAGGCCCCCATGCTCGTGAGGTTGCAGGCTCAGCTGGCTCGGGAATAGGTGCGCACCAGCAGGCCATCTGCTGGCGAGGGGCTGGGAATGACCCT
>JBILDP010000132.1:0-6342 GCA_044352535.1 Prochlorococcaceae cyanobacterium | reverse complement strand
CGGCGGCAGTCCGAGCGCTGCCAACGCATTCGCGAGCGGCTGGGAGGAGAACAGGAACAGCACCAGCGCATTGGCCAGCACCACCACCAGGGCACCGAATGGGGACAGGGGCATGAGGCGATTGCCCACCGTGAGCATCACCGGGCGCGAGTGGGTGTACACACCGGTGGCGATCGCCAGGCCGCCCAGCAGGAACAGCTGCTGGGTGCCGCTGAACACCATTCCCCCTGGCAGGTTGACGGCGGGGAATGGGGCAGCAGGCACGAATACACCCATCACGTTGCCGATGTTGTTGGCCCCGAGGCTGTAGGAACCGAACACCCCCGCCAGGATCAACCCCTGACGCAGGCCGGCGTCGAGGCGTAGCAGGTGCGGACGGGTGCGGCGCAGCAGCAGCGCCCCGAGCAGGTAGAGGCCGGCAGCCGCCAGGGCCGCCAGCAGGGGGCAGAACACCCAGGTGCCCACGATGCGACTGAGCTGGCTGAGATTGGTGGCCGAGCCACTGAACCAGTTCCAGCCCACGATCGCCCCCACCACCGCCTGGGTGGAGGAGACCGGCAGACCGGCCCGGGTCATCCAGGTCACGGTGAGGGCGGCGGCCAGGGCCGTGGTGAAGGAGCCCGCCAGGGCATTCACCGCCCCGAGCTCACCCAGGCCGCCCGAGGCGCCGGCCCCGGCGCTCACCGCACCCACGATCACGAACACACTGCAGAGCAGCGCGGCCGTGGAGAAGCGCAGCATGCGGCTGCCCACCGCCGAGCCGAACACATTGGCGGCGTCGTTGGCCCCCAGCGACCAACCCAGGAACAGGCCGCTGGACAGGAACAGCAGACCGGTGGCCAGCACTACAGGGCCCGCTTGATCGCCAGGATCGAGAGCTCGTCGCTGATCTCCTCGGCCAGGTCAGCCAGCCCGTCGATCACCGCCAGGGCATCGCGGCCCAGCATCTTCTGATCCAGCGGGCGATCGGAGGCAAACAGCGCGGTCTTCAGCCTCACCGTGATGCCATCGGCCTCCGATTCATACACGCGGATCTGGTTGATGTGATCGCGCACCGCCTCGGGATTGCGGAAGAAGGCCCGAGCCCCCTGCACCGCCTCCTGCACGCTCTGCACCACCACCGCCACCAGTTCCTTGGCCTCGGCAATCGACTGCTGCCCGCTCACCACATCGCTGTACTCGATCAGAAAATCCTGGAAGACGTTCTTGATCGAATCGAGCAGGCGGTAGAGGTTGCTCAGCAGTCGCAGCACGTCGCCGCGGAATTCCGGGATCAGCATCTCGCTGTACAGGGTGTTGACCACCGCCCGGCGCAGCTGGTTGCAGCGCTCCTTGAGCTGGATCAGCTGGTGCAGCTTCTCCTCGGTTTCAGGCGCCAGACCCCGGTCCAGCAGCAGCACCATGCCGCGCTCGAACAGGATTCCCCCCTCCGCCACCTTGTCGAGCAGTTCGTCGATCCGCAGCTCCAGCGAGCGGGTCTTGGCGAACAGGGCCAGGGAATGGTTCATGGGCGCAGCCCTAGCGGTAGTTCTCGAACTGCAAGGGCACCTCCAGATCCTTCTCCTGTTCACGCAGCAGGGCAATGGCGGTCTGCAGGTCGTCCTTGCTCTTGCCGGTGATGCGCAGGCTCTCGCCCTGGATCGCCACCGTCACTTTCTTGATGCCGTCGCGCACCGCCTTGCTGAGCTTCTTGGCGAGCTCCTGGCTGAGGCCCTTGCGCAGCTTCACCACCTGCTTCACCTTGTTGCCGCCCACGGCCTCCGGGTCCTGGAAGTCGAAGATCTTCAGCGAGAGATTGCGCTTGGTGGCCTTCTGACGCAGCACGTCGGCCACCGCCTGCAGGGTCATGTCGCTGGCGGTCACGATCGTGAGACTGGCCTCCTCCAGCTCGATCTCGGTGCCGGAATCCTTGAGGTCGTAGCGCTGGCCCACCTCGCGGCGCACCTGGTCCACGGTGTTCACCAGTTCCTGGCGGTCGAAGTCGGAGACCACATCAAAGGAGAAGGTGTCGGCCATGGGGGCGGTTGCGAGCGCGGGAGCGGGCTGGGGTCAGCCTAGAAAAGGATCAGCGCGACACCTTCCGGCCATGGCCCTTTCCCCCCAGCTCGCCCCGTTCGCCTGGTCGCTGCTGCTGGCGGCGGGCGTGGTGGTGTTCAGCACGGTGCCCCTTGGGGCCGCCCGCTCCCAGGCCAACTTCCAGATGGCAGACCTGGCGGCACCGCGGGCGATGTTTGAGCGGCTGCCGGCCTGGGGCAAGCGGGCCAGCTGGGCCCACCAGAACTGTTTCGAGGCCTTCAGCCTGCATGCCCCGGCGGCCCTGCTGTGCCTGGCGGCGGGCGTGACCAACCCGGTGGCGATCGCCGCCGCCTGGCTCCATCCCCTGCTGCGCCTGGCCTACATCGGCGCCTATGTGGGCAACATCCCCCCGGTGCGGGGCCTCTGCTGGGCCGGCGGCCTGCTCTGCTCGGGCATCCTCTACGTGGAGGGTCTGAAGGCGGTGCTGGCCGGCTGACCGCTGACAGGTCGGCAATCCAGGCCTAAGACATCAGCAGATTGCTCCGGAGTACATGCCCCGTCCTGCCGGCCTCGCCCCCATCTCACTCCGCGCCCCCTTTCTCGGCACAACAGTTCTGCGCACCACAGCTCTCCGGATGACCCTCCTCAGCCTGGTGCTGAGCAGCGCCATCCCCGCCCCCCTAGTGGCCAAACCATCCCATGGCTCTCCGAGCCACGGCAGCCAGCACGGCCAGGGGCATCAGGGCCAGAGCCATCCCGACTACTGGAAGCGGGATCCCAACCGCTGGCACAGCACCAACTGGGACCGCAGCTACCGCCACAACCACTGGGACCGCCCCTGCGGTGGCCTGGGCTGTGACCCACGCACCTGGAGTCCCACGGCACACAACCACCGCTGGGATCCGAACTGGAATCGCAATCGCCCCTGGCGCCACGGCTGGTATGGCCCGCGCTACTACAACGGCTGGGGCTGGTGGGCACCACAGGCCGCCGTGTGGGGGGTGGGCACGCTGGCCACGGCCGCCACAATCAGTGCCGCCGTGAGCGCGGCCATCGAGGCCAAGCAGAGCACGATCGTGGTGCCCAGCAGCAGCTATCTGCTCGACTACCGCTCCATCCAGGTGCCTGCCGACAACGTGGTGACCTTCGTGGCGCAGCGCGATGGTCAGCGGTTCCAGATGGATGCCGACTGTGCCGATGGGGAGCTCAACGGCCACGCCCCCAACATCGCTGCGGAAGCCCAACTGCTGAACGCCGCCTGTCAGGTGGCGTTCGGCGGCTCCTGATCCGAAGGCGCGTCAGTCAAAAAACATCAGGCTCACCACCTTGCCCATGTCCTCGGCCAGTCGCACGCTGGCCAACAGCGTCTCACTGTCGTGAAAGGCGTAGCAGATCAGCTGATCACAGCGACTGATGATGTCCTGATTGCAGAGGCTGCTGGCCATCGGCAGGGGTAGCTCGTCGTGCTCGGGCTTCTCCACCAGATGCAGCACCTGCTCCAGCTGATCGCGCGACTCGGCCGGTTGACGATCCAGGCTCTGGGGCAACAACACGGTGAGGCGTCCGGGATCAACCGCCAGCACGCTGCGGATCACCGCGGAGTTGACGCCCTGGGCGCCGGAGGTGATCAGGCTGTGGCCCTCCTGGGCCAGGGAGCGGGACACCAGCTCCACCAGATGAATCGAGACCACCGGCACATGGCGACTGCCGAGGATGGCGATACGGCGCTTGCTGCGGTCCTGCAGCATGGCCAGTTCCTGGGCCAGTGTGTCGATCCGATCAAGTGCCGGTAGATCGAGAGACCGGGTCACTACTGCGCTGCCAGCACTCAATTGAAACTAGCAGCGCTATTGGGCAAGCGCTGGCAGCCGCAGACGGTCAAACAGACGGGCAAAGTTGCAGTGCTCCTCCACCAGGCGGAAGGCATAGGTGGCCTTGACAGCCTCGTGCAGTCGCACATGGCCAAAGGCCTGCTCCACCACTTCCACGGTGGTGAGGGTGTCGTGATCCACCTTGAGCAGGGGCACATCCAGCTCCTCGGCACGGTTGAGCAGCTGGGGCAGCGGCTCGCCGGCGCCGGTGAGGATCAGGCACTGGGTGGAGGCCTCGAGGGCCGCCAATTGGATGTCGGTGCGATCAGCGCCTGTCACCACGGCCATGTTGCGACGACGGCGGAAAAACTCCATCGCCGAATTCACATTCATGGCGCCGATCGAGAGCGTTTCCACGAGCAGATCCAGCCGATCGCGGCAGCAGAGCACCTGGGCTCCGAGGCGACGGGCCAGCTCCGCCACGGTCACGCTGCGCAGCAATGGACTGCGGGGCATCGCCCCCAGCACCGGCAGACCCAGCTGCTCAAGCGCCGGAACGACGTCGTGGTGCAGGTCCACGAGGGCCTCCGGATCCACCCCATTGAGCACCACCCCTGCCAGGTGCTGGCCCAGCTGGTCGTGCGCCGCCAGCAGCGGCTCGAGGCTGCAACTGTCGGTCCAGGGATGCACCAGCAGCACGGGCGCGTCGAGGGCCTGTGCCAGCTCCCCCAGGCTCAGGCCATAGAGCAGGCCCTCGTACTGGCTTCCCGGGGCCTCCAGCAGGGCAATCCCAGCGCTCGTCGCATCTCCGGCCGGGGTGCGCAGCTGGGCAGCCCAGGCGGCAAAGCCCTCACCGGCGCTGCGATCGCCGGCCAGCAGCCGCCGGTGGGCGCTGGCTCCATCACGCACATGCAGCGAGGGGATCAGCTGCTGCTCCTCGAGCCCCAGGGTGGCGCCCACGAAACGCACGTCGTCGTCGATCAGGGGCGCAACATCGGCTGGAGGCGCACCATCGAAGGTGGTGGCCAGGGGTTTGCCGAAGCGCACGGCCACGCCCTGGCGCAGCAGCTGGCGGCCAAGGCCCAGCACCACGGCGGACTTGCCGCTGAATGGCTCACAGGATCCGATCAGCAGGGGGGATGCCATGGCGCGACCTCAATGCCGACACCGGATCGGCGCAATCGGATCGGCGCAATCTAATGAGCGGGCGCAGGCACACACAGTTGTTGCCGCCCCTTGGCCGGGGCCTGTCCGCCAAGCTGGCCCGAGGCACTCGCGTCGTTGTGATGCAGCATCCGGTTGTGGCCATCACCGGCGCCAGCGGCGCTCTGGGCCAGGCCCTGCTGCGCAGCTGGCACCGGCGAGGCGCCCGTTTGATCGCCCTCAGCTGCGGCCCGAGGCGGCTGGATCTGTGCGACAGCGAGGGCTCTCCGATCCCGGTGCGCGAGATCACCTGGTGCGTGGGGCAGGAGCAGGAGCTGGGCGGGCTGCTGCAAGACGTGGATGTGCTGGTGCTCAACCACGGCATCAACGTGCACGACGACCGCAGTGCCGCCGCCACCGAGCAGTCGCTGCAGGTGAATGCCCTGAGCGGCCTGCGGCTGCTGGAGCTGTTCGCGACGGTGGTGGCTCAGCGGCCCGACCAGGCCGGGCGCCCCCGGGCCGAGGTGTGGATCAACACCTCGGAAGCCGAGATCCAACCGGCCTTCAGCCCCCTCTACGAGATCAGCAAACGGTTGATCGGCCAGCTGCTGAGCCTGCGGTCGCTTGAGCTCGTGAGCCCCCAGCTGCGCATCCGCAGGCTGGTTTTGGGTCCCTTCCGCTCGGGCCTCAATCCGGTGGGCCTGATGGGCGCACAGTTCGTGGCCGACCAGGTGCTGGTGCAGGCCCAACTGGGATTCAACCTGATCATCGTGACGCCGAACCCGCTCACCTACCTGGTCATGCCCCTGGCAACCCTGGGTCGATGGCTCTATTTCAGGAGCCTCACCCGGGGCTAGACAGCCCGCGGTGGAGCTGAACCTGGACGCTCAGAAATCCCGATCGGTGAGGATCTCGCAACCGTCGCTGGTCACGGCGATCGTGTGCTCCCACTGGGCCGAGAGACTGCCGTCCACGGTCACCACGGTCCAGCGATCGCGGAGGGTGCGACAGGCCTTGCTGCCGGCGTTGAGAATTGGCTCCACTGCCAGGGTCATGCCCGGACGCAACTTCATGTTGGGCAGATCCCGGGTGCGGTAGTTGAACACCGAGGGCTCCTCGTGCAGGTTCCGGCCCACCCCATGGCCGGTGTAGTCCTCCACCACGGCATAGCCATGCGCCTCCACGTGGTCCTGCACGGCCCCGGCGATGTCGAGCAGGGTGTTGCCCGCCTTGATCTGGGCCAGTCCCTTCATCAGCGATTCCTGGGCCACCCGGGCCAGACGACGCGCCTCATCTGGGGTCTCCTCACCCACGCAGATGGTGATGCAGCTGTCGCCGTGGTATCCGTCGAAATAGGCGCCGGTATCCACCT
>JBILDP010000131.1:0-6345 GCA_044352535.1 Prochlorococcaceae cyanobacterium | reverse complement strand
GACACCGACTACCTGGCCCGGATCACCGAAGCGATGCGCTCGGCTGATGCGGTGCTGCTCATGGGCCATGGCACCGGCGAGAGCGACATGCGCCAGGTGCTGCTCACCTACCTGCACAACCACCACCGCGAGCTGCTCGATCACATCGTGGGCGTGGTGACCCTGGCTGAGGCCCATCCCAGTGATGAGGCCATGCTGGCCTTGGCCCGCGAGCACTTCGGCAACCTGCCCCACCGGCGACCAATCCTGGTGCCAGGCCAGGCCACCCCATGACGGCTCGGATGCCCGCCGCCACGCTCGAGGTGGTGGTGCCTGCGGGCGGGCAGCAGCTGCCCGGGAGGCTGGTGCTGCCAGCACGGGCCGAGGGGCTGGTGCTGTTTGCCCACGGCAGTGGCAGCAGCCGCTTCAGTGGCCGCAACCAGTCGGTGGCCACCACCCTTCAGCAGGCCGGTCTGGCCACCCTGCTGTTTGATCTGCTCAGTGCCGAGGAGGAGCGCCGTGACCAGCAGGATCATGCGCTGCGTTTCGACATTCCCCTGCTGGCAGAGCGGGTGGTGGCGGCGATCGACTGGGTCCATGGCGAGCCGGAGCTGGCGGCGTTGCCGCTCGGGCTGTTCGGGGCCAGCACCGGGGCTGCTGCTGCCCTGATTGCGGCCGCCCAGCGCCCGGAGTTGGTGCGCGCCGTGGTGAGCCGCGGCGGCCGGCCCGATCTGGCCCTCGGCGCCCTGGATCTGGTGCACTGCCCCACCCTGTTGCTGGTGGGCGAGCTGGATATGGATGTGCTCGAACTCAACAACTGGGCCGCGGCCCGGCTTCAGGGACCCCATCGGCTCCAGGTGATCCCAGGGGCCGACCATCTGTTTGAGCAGCCCGGAACGCTGGAACAGGTGGCCGCCGAGGCCTCGGCCTGGTTTGGCCAGGCCCTCGGCGAGCGCCGTCAGCGGGCATAGGCGGGGTCAACCCAGCAACGGGGCAGCTCTTCGCCTGAGGGAAAGCGCAGCCCGGCCTTGCTCACGCTCTGGGGATCCTGCATTTCCTCGCCGGCGTGCACGCGACCCAGCACCTCCCTGGCGAAGGGATCAAACAGCTGCTTGAGGTCAAGGACCTCCACCAGGCTCCTGTCGTCGCCCTGATGCATCTTCAGAAACATGGTCACCGCCTCGGTGCTTTGCCTTCAGTCTGGGCAGGGCTTCCGGTGCCATTGGGCAGGCTTAACAGTTCGCCCAATGGTTGCGATCAGGCACTGAGCCGGCTCCAGCTGTTGCACCAGCGCCTGAATCTGAACCAGCTGTGAAACCGGACGCTGAGCCGGATTTGTCAGTGATGGCTATTTTTTGCTCACACTCGCTGCCGTCATGCATTTCTGGGCCCCACAGATCGATCCCGCCCACCCGATGGAGTGCACCCAGGCCGAGCGCTACGCCGTGCGCCGTCTCGACAACCAGCGTTTTCTGGCGGTGCAGGGCGAAGACCAGCACCTGGTGGAGGTGGAGAGCGACGCGGAGGCACACCTGTTTCACACCCATGAGGCCGCCCTGCGCGCTGCCCAGGACCTCAACGACAACGGTCTCGGGCCAGTGGATGTGGTGAAGGTGGAGTGGGAGCCGGCAGGCCAGGCGCCAGGGCGTCGCTAGGGCGTCGCTTGTCGGGCCCCTGGTAGCCCCATGGCAGGCCCCCCCTAGGGTGCGCACAACCAGGCCGCAGCAGACGGCAACCCCTATATGGCCAGCATCTACGCCGACAACAGTCTCACCATCGGCAAGACCCCGCTGGTGCAGCTCAACCGGGTGACCGAGGGCTGCAACGCGCGGGTGCTGGCCAAGATCGAAGGCCGCAACCCGGCCTTTTCGGTGAAGTGCCGCATCGGTGCCGCGATGATCTGGCAGGCCGAGAAGGATGGTCTGCTGGGTTCCGGTAAGGAGCTTGTGGAGCCCACGAGCGGCAACACCGGCATTGCCCTGGCATTCGTGGCCGCCGCCAAGGGCATACCCCTCACCCTCACCATGCCGGAAACGATGAGCCTGGAGCGGCGCAAGCTGCTCACGGCCTATGGCGCTCACCTGGTGCTCACCGAGGGTCGGCTGGGCATGGCCGGGGCGATCAGCACGGCCAAGGAGATGGTGGCCAGCGACCCCGATCGCTATGTGTTGCTTCAGCAGTTTGCCAATCCTGCCAATCCCCGCATTCACCACGACACCACCGGGCCCGAGATCTGGAGCGACACAGGCGGCCAGGTGGATGTGCTGGTGGCGGGTGTGGGCACCGGCGGCACCATCACCGGCGTGAGCCGTTACATCAAGCAGACCCTCGGCAAACCATTGGTGTCGGTGGCGGTTGAGCCAGCCAGCAGTCCGGTGATCAGCCAGACCCGCGCCGGTGAGGAACTCAGGCCCGGCCCCCACAAGATCCAGGGCATCGGTGCCGGCTTTGTGCCGGCCAACCTGGATCTGGAGATGCTGGATCGGGTGGAAACGGTGAGTGATGAGGAGGCCGTGGCCATGGCCCGCCGCCTGATGAAGGAGGAGGGGATCCTGGCCGGGATCTCCTGTGGAGCCGCCACCGTTGCCGCCCTGCGCCTGGCCCGCGAGGAGGCCTATGCCGGCAGCACGATCGTGGTGGTGCTGCCCGATTCCGGTGAGCGTTACCTCAGCTCGGTGCTGTTTGAGGGGATGTTCAACGAGAAGGGCCTGGCCGCTGTGTGAGCGCCTGCCTATAACGCCACCGGACTGCGCGGAGCCCTGGTGACGTCCTTCACCCTCGAGCCGGTTCCTGTTTCTCTGGCTTCGGAGCTACCAGCAGAGGGTCGTGGCCTCCTCGCACCAGTGCTCCACCAGCTGCTCAAGCTGCTGGCCGCCACGCCTTTGCACACGATCAACGATCTGCTCTCCGCCGTGCGCATCGCGGCACTGTCGCTGGTGGCCGGCAGCGCGCTCATGCTCACGGGTGTCGCCCTCGGTGCCATCCAGGAGATTCCGCTGTTGGGCGGCCTGCTGGAGCTGGTGGGGCTGGTGAGCCTGCTCAACGTCCTGGCCCGCATGGCCCTCCGCCAGCAGAAACGGGCTGAGCTGCTCGAGCGCATTCGCCAGGTGCGCCGTCAGCTGTGGGGCGTAGGTGTCTAGGAAGTGTCTATGAGGCGGTGCTGAGGTCGATGCGCTTGCGCACCCCCTCGGGCAGGTTGCGGGAGATGGGGCAGAGCTTCATGCGCTCCTGCATGTACGCGATCGCCTCCGCATCGGCGAGCTGGCGCTCCCCGGCGCTGGCGCCGGCATCGAGGTGGATCCGAAAATCGCCCTCCACCGCGGCCACGATCCAGTCGCTGCTGGTGGTGACCAGGAAGTCGGCCTCCACCTGCCGTAGCGGGATCTGCTTTTCGCGGGCGTTGGCCACCAGATAGAAGTGCTGACAGAGCAGCAGCGAGATCAGATAGATCCGGAAACCTGGCGTGGAGAAGCTGAGCTGCTGGGGCTCCCAAAGCCCGGAATCACTGAGAAATTCCACCACCAGGTTGCTGGTGGAGCGATCCGGTGCCTGATGGCTGCTGCGCAGCCGGAAACGGAAGGTGCGTTGGCTCATGGGGCGTCAGCCGATGGGAGTTGGGAGGGTGATCGTTGCTGGAGCGATGACGAGGCAGAGGGCACGGCGCTGGCGTGATGGCGGCGCCAGGCCTCGGCGCCGCTGAGCAGGGCAGAGCCGATCAGCAGCATGGAAAAGCCCTGGCGCAGGCGCCGGTCGTTGAGGTGGGGCGCGAGCCGTTGGCCGATCACCGCCCCGACCGCCCCGCCCAGCAGCAGGGGCGCCATCAGCGGCAGGCTGGCCGCTGGCCAGTGCCCCACCGCCGCCAGGGCCACCAGGGCATTCACGGCGATCAGCAGCAGGCTGGTGCCGCTGGCCAGGGCCATCGGTAGGCCCGCCAGCAGCACCAGGGCCGGCACGATCGCAAAGCCCCCGCCCACCCCGGCGATGCCGGTGAGCAGACCCACCAGCACTCCCTGGATCGCCAGCAGCAGCGGCCGGCCAGCCCGGGGCGGCCCTCCGCTGGGTCGATGGCTGAGCAGCCAGGAGGCCAGCAGGGCCGCTGCTGCAAACACCCCCAGCTGCACAGGCTCGGGCACGTAGCCCGCCTTCACCCAGCTGCCACCGATCCAGCTGCCGGCCAGGGCCGGCAGGCCCAGGATCAGGGCCGGTTTGGGGGCGAACTGGCCCCGGCGCAGATAGGGGCCCAGGTTGGCCAGGGCCAGCAGCATCACCACCAGCAGCGAGAGCGGCACGGCCTCGCGGGTGGGCAGGGCGGCGCCGCTCACCAGCAGTGGCAGCAGCAGGATCGAGCCGCCGGCCCCCAGCACCGAGAGCAGGAAGCCGATCAGGGCGCCGCCGCCCGCGAGCAGGGCAAGGCTGGCTGGCTCCATCAGAGCTTCACTCGGTTCCAGGGCATCACGGCCAGCAGGCGGGCCATGCCGCAGAAGCCGCTGACGCCAGCAAACACCAGCCCGGCGCCCACAAACCAGCTCAGCAGGATCCAGGGCTTGGCCACAAAGGTGCCCAGGATCAGGCCCAGCAGCACCAGCGAGCCGGCGGCGATCTGCACCTGGCGCATCAGCGGCATGGGGGCGTTCTTGAGCTTGCGCACCGGCAGGCCGGCCTGCTGCCAGGCGGGGATGCCGCCTTCCAGGTCGGCGAGCTGGTCGGGATGGCCCTGTTGCATCAACTGGGCCAGGGCCTGGGCACTGCGGTTGCCGCTGTGGCATACCAGCACCAGGGGCCCGCGGGGCAGATCGGCCTGGGTGATGCGCGAGAGCGGCACGTTGAGGCTGCCGGCGATGTGGCCGCCGGCGTATTCCATCGGCTCGCGCACGTCGATCACCTTCACGCGCTGCTCGGCCAGTTGGTCGGCCAGGTCGTGGGCGCTGATGCGCTGCTTGGCGGCGGCTTGGGTCATGGCTGGTAAGGGACGGGGAGAAATAGGATGAAAAGCAGGATTGAAAATCAGACTGAAAACAGGATCTGAAGCAGTCTTGGCTGGCCGTTTAGGTCTGTGACGGTTCAGGTCTGTGACGGGTTCTGGCCTGTGAGGGGTTCAGGTGGTGGCGGTGGCCCTGATGGCGCCCTCCAGGGGGTAGCCCTCATCACTCCAGCGGCTGAGCCCGCCGCGCAGGTTGGCCACCTGGGAGTGACCGGCCTTGAGCAGCTGCTGGGTGGCCAGGGCCGAGCGGCTGCCCGAATGGCACACCACCACCACCGGCCGATCGGCGGGGATGGCGCTGGCGCGGCTTTCCAGCTCCGGCAGTGGGATCGGCAGGCTGCCGGCCACGCGGCCATCGGGACCTTCGAATTCCTCGCTGGAGCGGACATCCAGGATTGTGAGTTCGGCCTGGTGTTCGGCCACCCAGCTGGGGGAGAGCTCGGGCAGACCCGCATAGCTGCGCTGCAGCGGTGCCCAGCTCGGCGCGGCGGGAGCGGATTCGCGTGGCTTGCCGGAACGCATGTTGCCGGGCAGGGCCTCGGCGATCTTGTGGGGGTGGGGCAGTCTCATGTTCTCCATGTGGCCCACGAAGTCGCGCTCGGTGGCGGCGCCGCCGAGGCGGGCGTTGAAGGCCTTCTCCTCGGCCACGGAGGTCACCGTGCGGCCGGTGTAGTCGTGGCCGGGATAGAGCAGGCAGGAATCCGGCAGGCTGAAGATCTGCTCGGTGATCGAGGTCCACAGGGTGTGGGCGTTGCCCTGCTGGAAGTCGCAGCGGCCGCAGCCGCGCACCAGCAGGGCATCGCCGGTGAAGGCCATGCTCTGGTCGTCGAGCACGAAGCTGATGCAGCCATCGGTGTGGCCCGGGGTGCTGCGCACCTCCACGGAGCGGCCCCCGAAACTCACCCGATCGCCGTGCTGCAGCGGCCGGGTCACGTTTTCGGCGCGGGCCGCGGCGGCCAGGCCGATGGCGCAGCCGGTGGCCTCGTGCATCAGCCAGCTGCCGGTCACGTGGTCGGCGTGGGCATGGGTGTCGAGGCAGGCCACCAGGTCGATGTCGAGTTCCTGGATCAGCGAGAGGTCGCGCTCGTGGCGCTCAAACACCGAGTCGATCAGCACCCCCTCGCCCGTGGGCACATCCACCAGCAGATAGGTGTAGGTGCCGGTGTCGGCGTCAAACAGCTGGCGGAACAGCAGGGAGCCGCCACCGGCGGCAGCTGCCAGCGACACGGATGACGGCGCAGAGGGGGCCGGCGCAGCAGACATGGCTCAACTCATTCAGCTGTTATGACCATAGCCGCATAGAGGGTGGGGCTGCAACGGGGTGGCTCAGGTGTGGCTGGCTACGGGTTTTCGTCCCACGGCCTGCACCACGGCGCTGGTGCCCT
>JBILDP010000013.1:0-20503 GCA_044352535.1 Prochlorococcaceae cyanobacterium | reverse complement strand
CATCCTCAGCTCTGCTTCCGATCCGAATGGATTCGTGCGTTATTTCATGCCTCGCAGGGTGGTTGTGAATGGTCAGTCTGTCCCTGTTGGTGGAGTGGGAACGTTTGCCACCCTTGCTGATGGCGGAGTCTTGCCTGCTTGGCTTGTGTATGAACCAGGTCGTCGTTCTTTCCTCTCTACTGGTTCCTTCGTTGGAGCAAGACCTTTGCGGGTTCATGTTCACGTTCCCACATCCTCTGGAGCGGTCGTGATTGTTCCTGTGCTGATTCCTCAATCCGTGGTGACAACACCTGTGATTCGAGGGCTCTGGTGAAGTTGAGTTGACTCTCAATTGGCTTCGCACGTGCCCTGAGTGCTGCGTTAACCTCCCGTAAGTTTTCGCAGATTCCTATGGCTGTTGCACCGCAAACTCCTCCCCCTGTGTTCGCCACGTCCCTGGCCGCCGGCACTGATGCCACGGCGGCCTTCCGGGCCGCCTACGAGAACCGTTACACCTGGGAGCCTGGCTTCGGCGGTTACCGCGGTCGCTGCGTGTGGGAGCAGCCAGGGGTTGATGGCGAACCCGACCGGCGGGTGGAGGGCACGTTTGTGGTGGGCTCTGATCTCAAGGCCCAGGTGGAGGGCATCAGTGATGAGCAGGTGCATAAGGCGATCGCCTCCCAGCTCTGGGAGGTGGCGATCCATCGGGTGCGCCGCAGCTTCGAGCAGACCCACGGCGAGAACACCTTCACCGCCGGCGACACCGACGCCGTGGGCACCGAGGTGATCGTGGGCGGCAGGAACGCCGGCGATCGCTATCGCATCCACAACAACGTGGTGACGATGGTGCACCGCCATATCCACGGCACGGTGGTGACGATCTTCACCGAGAGCACCACCGACACCGGCAACGGCTATCTCAGCCGCGGCTATTCCAGTCAGTACGCCGATCCCGCCAGCGGTGAACCCCGCGGTGGCAAGAGCCAGTTCATCGACACCTTCGTGCCCCTCACCGAGGCCGGTCCCTGGGTGCTGAGCGAGCGGGTGGTGAGCACGGAGGCCTGGGGCGACACCCCCGCCGGCACCCAGACCTTCCGTTTCGAAGATCTCCAGCCCCTGGCCTGAGTCCTTCAGCCATGACACCATCGGCCGCAACTGCGCCAGTGGTGTCTTGGAGCTGCTTGATCAGATCAATAGCGTGGTGTGGGGTCCTGTAACCCTCTGGCTGCTGGGGCTCACCGGGCTCTATTTGATGCTCGGGCTGGGCTTCATGCCCCTGCGCCGCATCGGCTTCGGGGCCCGGCAGGCCCTTGCCTCGATCGGCAGCAACAGGGGTGAGGGCGATGTGAGTGCCTTCGCCAGCCTCACCACCGCTCTGGCGGCCACCATCGGCACCGGGAATGTGGCCGGTGTGGCCGGGGCGATTTCCGTGGGCGGCCCGGGTGCGGTGTTCTGGATGTGGCTGATTGCTCTGGTGGGAATGGCCACCAAGTACGCCGAATCGCTCCTCGCCGTTCACTACCGCGAGGTCGACGAGCTCGGCGAGCACGTGGGCGGGCCGATGTATTTCATTCGCAACGGCCTCGGCCCCCGCTGGGCCTGGCTGGGCACCCTGTTTGCCATCTTCGGCACCCTGGCGGGCTTCGGCATCGGCAATGGTGTGCAGGCCCATGAGATGGCTCTGGCGCTCAACAAATCGCTGGGCGTTCCCGAGCTGGCCACCGGCCTGGTGATGGCCGCCATCGCCTTTGCCGTGCTGATCGGCGGCATCGAGCGCATCGGCAAGGTCACCGAGGTGGTGGTGCCCTTCATGGCGGTGGTGTATGTGGGCGGGGCCCTGGTGATCCTGCTGGCCCACCTCAGTGAAATCCCGGCCGCCTTTGGCCTGATCTTCAGCGATGCGTTCAGCGGCAAGGCCGTGGCCGGCGGTGCGCTGGGCACCGTGATCCGCGCCGGGATCTCCCGCGGCATCTTCTCCAATGAATCCGGCATGGGCACCGCACCGATCGCCCAGGCTGCAGCCAAGCCCGGGGATCCCGTGCTGCAGGGCACCGTGGCCATGCTGGGTACCTTCATCGACACGATCGTGGTGTGCTCGATGACGGCACTGGTGATCGTGATCAGTGGGCTCTATGGCAATGGCGAGAGCGGCGTTGCCCTCACCATGAGTGCCTTCAACAAGGGGCTGCCCGGTGCTGCCTGGCTGGTCACGTTTGGCACGGTGTTCTTCACCGGTACCACCATCCTGGGCTGGGGCTACTACAGCGAGCGTTGCCTGGAGTTTCTGGTGGGCACAGGGGCGATCAAGCCCTTCCGCCTCGTGTGGGTGGCCGTGGTGGTGTTTGGTGCCGTGGCAGCCGGCGGGGTGATCTGGACGATCGCCGACATCCTCAACGGGTTGATGGTGATTCCCAACCTGATCGGTGTGCTGCTGCTCTCCGGCACCGTGTTCCGGCTTACCCGGTCCTACGACTTCAACGCCAGCGAGCTCAGGGCAGGGGAGTGATGGTCTTCAGCTTTTCGTTGAGCTGCATTGCCATCGATTGACGGCCCACGGCCAGCACCTTGAGGGTGTCTTCGTGCATGCGCAGCTGGGCGTCGGCCACCTGCATGCCGCGCACGAGCTCCTTGAGGTCGTCGGGCAGGCTGTTGAGGTCGTAGCGCTTGCCCTCAAAGGTGAGCACGGGCGGCTGGTTCTGCTGGTCGGGAGTCTCCACGGAGTTTCAACGGTGGTTCGCCGCTCAGGATACGGGTATTGGCTGAGCGGGCACCGCTGGCCCTCCCGGCTGTCGAGCCGCTTTCCGAATGCCTCTCGAAATGCTCTTCGAAAGGATCAGGGTTCCAGGGCGATGAACTGGCGCTCACACAGCTCGCGGTAGCGACCACCTGCGGCCAGGAGCTCGTGGTGGCGGCCGCGTTCCACGATGCGACCGTGGTCGAGCACCACGATCTGGTCGGCCTGCTGCACCGTGGAGAGCCGGTGGGCGATCACCAGCACGCTGCGGCCGGCCATCGCCTGCTCCAGCCCCTGTTGCACCGCCGCTTCCGCCTCGGCATCGAGGGCGCTGGTGGCCTCATCCAGCAGCAGGATCGCCGGATTGCCGAGCACGGCCCGGGCGATCGCCAGGCGCTGCAGCTGGCCGCCGGAGAGGTTGCTGCCCCGCTCCTCGAGCCGGGTGGCGTAGCCCTGGGGCAGGGCTTCGATGAAGCCAGCCGCATTGGCCAGCTCTGCAGCCCTGTGAATCTGGGCCTCGCTGGCCGGCCGGCCGAAGGCGATGGCCTCGGCCACGGTGCCGCTGAACACGGCCGCGCGCTGGGGCACCAGGGCCATGGCCTGGCGCAGCTCGCGCGCCCGCAGGCTCGCCAGGTCTTGCCCGTCGAGCAGCACCCGGCCCCGCTGGGCGGTGTGAAAGCGCAACAGCAGCGAAAACAGGGTGCTCTTGCCCGCCCCCGACGGTCCCACCAACGCCACGAGCTGGCCGGGCTGGATCTGCAGATCCAGCTGGTGCAGCACGGGTTTGCGCTGGTCGTAGCCGAAGCTCACCCCCTCCAGCCGCAGGTCGCCGCGCACCGGGCCCAGGGGCCGGGCATCGGCGCGGTCGGCCTGTTCCACCGGTTCGGCCTCGATCGCCCGCAGCCGCCGCAGCGAGGCCTGGCCCTGCTGAAACTCGTTGAAGTTGGTGGTGAGGTGGCTGATCGGATCAATCAGCATCAGCAGCGCCGCCACGAAGCTGCTGAAGCTCTGGGCGTTCATGCCGCCGGCCTGGATGCGCCAGGCGCCGAGCAGCAGCACCGTGAGGATGCCGGCCGCCTCCAGAAACCCCACCACCGGGTGCTGCATCGCCAGCAGCTTCAGGGTGCGGTAGCGGGCCTGGCGGTGCTGGGCGATCTCGTCGTTGAAGCGCTGCTGCAGCCAGGGTTCGGCGGCAAAGGCGCGCACCAGGGGCAGGCCGGTGATCGCCTCGGCCAGCAGCGAGGCCAGCTCGCTCACCCGCTGCTGGCTCTGCTCGGCCGCCGCCATCACCCGCGCCCCGAAGCCGCTCACCAGCAGCGCCACCAGGGGCGCCAGCAGCAGGGTGGCCAGGGCCAGGGGCTGGTCGAGCCACACCATGTAGCCCAGCACCACCACCAGCTGCAGCAGGCTGGGGGTGGTGTCCTGGATGGTCTTGTAGATCACCTCGCCCACCCGGTCGGCGTCCTCGGTGAGGCGGTAGGTGAGGTCGCCGGCCGAGAGCTTCTCCAGCGCGGCGAAATCGAGGCGCTGCAGCCGGGCAAACAGATCGCGCCGCAGCGCTTCGCTCAGCCGCAGGGCCGGCCCTGCCAGCAGGGTGTCCTGGCCGAACTGGGCGGCCTTCTGCACCAGGAACACCAGCAGGGCCAGGCCGATCTGGCGCAGGGCACCGCTGAGGTTGCCGCTGCCAATGGCCGGGATCAGCTGGCCTGCCAGCCAGGCCAGCAGGGGCCAGCAGGCCACATACACAAGGATGCAGAGCGCCCCGGCCGCGAGTCGGCGCCGGTGGGGCTTCAGCAGCGGCCACAGCCTGCGGAAGCCGGCCGGCGAGGGTGCGAGCATGCGGCAACGCTATCGCTGCCCCTGCAGGCCGGCCCTTGAAGCTCGACCAATTCCTCAAGTTCCAGGGGCTGGTGGCCACCGGCGGTGAGGCCAAGCTGCGCATCCAGCGCGGCGACGTGCGTGTGAACGGCGTGGTGGAGACACGCCGCGGCCGGCAGCTGGCCCTCGGCGACGCGGTGAGTGTGGACGGCCGCGAACTGCTGGTGAGCACCCTGCAGGCGGCCCATTAGCGTTTGGGGCATTGCGTTTGAGGTGTTCCGGTGCGCAAGGCCGTGATCGCTGGCAACTGGAAGATGCACATGACCTGCGCCGAGACGCGGGTCTACGCCGCTGCTTTTCGCCCCCTGATCGCCGACTTGCCCGCCGATCGCCAGGTGGTGATCGCTCCGCCGTTCACCTCGATCCCCACCCTCTGCCGCCACCTGGAGGGCGCCGGTGTGGCGATCGCCGGCCAGAACGTGCACTGGGAAGACCAGGGTGCCTACACCGGCATGATCTCGGCGCCGATGCTGGTGGAGCACGGCGTGAGCCACGCGATCGTGGGCCACAGCGAGCCCCGCAAGTACTACAGCGAGAGCGACGAACAGATCAACCTGCGTGCTCGCAATGCCCAGCACCACGGCCTGATCCCGATCCTGTGCGTGGGCGAGAGCCTCGACCAGCGTGAGGCCGGCGAAACCGAGCGGGTGATCCACCGCCAGATCGAGCAGGGCCTGGAAGACGTGGACCCCACCCGGCTGATCGTGGCCTATGAGCCGATCTGGGCGATCGGCACCGGCAAGACCTGCGCCGCCGAGGAGGCCAACCGGATCTGCGGCCTGATCCGCGGCTGGGTTGGCAACCCCAACGTGACCGTGCAATACGGCGGCTCGGTGAACACGGCCACCATCGACGAACTGATGGCCCAGAGCGACATCGACGGCGTGCTGGTGGGCGGCGCCTCGCTCGATCCGGTGAGCTTCGCCCGCATCGCCAACTACCAGGTGCCGGCGGCGGTGTGAGCCGCCCCCAGCTGATGGGGGTGCTCAACCTCACCCCCGATTCCTTCAGCGATGGCGGCCGCCTCGGCAGCGTGGCGGCGGCGCTGGCCCAGGCGCGGCGGATGCTGGCCCAGGGTGCCGACGTGCTCGACCTGGGCGGGCAGAGCACCCGGCCGGGGGCGGAGCAGGTGGGGCCTGAGCGCGAACTGGAGCGGCTGCTACCGGCCCTGGAGGCGATCCGGGCGGCCCATCCCGGTGCACTCCTCTCGGTGGACACCTTCCATGCGGCGGTGGCGGAAGCGGCGCTGGCCGCCGGTGCCGACTGGATCAACGACGTGCGCGGTGCCAATGCCACGGCAGACGCCGAAGGGGGCACCCTGCGTGATCCGGCGATGCTGGCGCTGATCGCCAGGGCGGACTGCCCCTATGTGCTGATGCACAGCCGCGGCAGCAGCCAGAGCATGGACACCCTGGCGGCGTATGGCGACGTGGTGGTGGAGGTGCGGGCCGAGCTGGAGGCGGCCACGGCCGAGGCGCTGGCGAGCGGGGTGAGGGCGGAGCGGATCATCTGGGATCCGGGGCTGGGCTTCGCCAAGACCACCGCCCACAACCTGGAACTGCTGCGCCGCCTGCCGGAGCTGGCCGCTTCCGGCTACCCGCTGCTGGTGGGGCCCTCGCGCAAGCGCTTCATCGGCGCGGTGCTGGATGAACCCCGGCCGCGGGCGCGACTGTGGGGCACCGCCGCGGTGTGCGCCCTGGCGGTGGAGCGCGGTGCGGCGGTGCTGCGGGTGCACGACGTGGGCCCGATTGCCCAGGTGACGCGGATGGCGGCGGCGATTGGCTGAGGCGATCAGCCCTCGCTGACCCCCTCGATCTTGTCTTCGATCTGCTGGTAGAGCTCCTGCAGCTGGGCGATGTTCTCGTCGCTGGTTTCCCAGTAGCCGCGGCCGTTCACTTCCAGCAGCGTGCCCACGATGCGGCGGAAGCTGTGGGGGTTGAGGTCCATCAGCCGCTGGCGCATCTCCGGGTCGTTGATGAAGGTGTCGTTGGCCTCCTCGTACACGAAGTTGTCGACAGCGCCGCTGGTGGCACTCCAGCCCAGGGTGAAATTGAGGCGCTTGGCCACCTCACGCACGCCCTCGTAGCCCGAATTGAGCATGCCCTCATACCACTTGGGGTTGAGCAGCTTGGTGCGCGAATCGAGGCGAATCGTTTCGCTCAGGGAGCGCACCTGGGCGTTGGCGGTGGTGGTGTCGGCGATGTAGCTCGCCGGTGCCTTGCCGTCGTCGCGCAGGCCCTGGATCAGCTTGGTGGGGTCGCTGTCGAAGTAGTGGCTCACGTCAGTGAGCGAGATCTCGGCCGAATCCAGGTTCTGGAAGGTCACGTCGGCGGTTTTCATCACCGACTCAAACACCTCGCGCTTCTGGTTCATCTCGCCGGGGTTGTCGGCGTTGAAGGCAAAGGTCTTGCGGGAGAGGTACATCTCCTGGAGTTCGTTCTCCTCCTCCCAGGTGCTGTTTTCCACCGCCAGGTTCACGTTGGAGCTGTAGCTGCCGCTGGCATTGGAGAACACGCGGGTGGCGGCATCGCGCAGGGAGATGCCGTCTTTCTCCGCCTGCTCCAGGGCGTGCTTGCGCACGAAGTTCATCGCCAGGGGCTCATCGGCCTCGGCGGCCATCTTCACGCCCTGATCGATCAGCGCCATCTGGTTGATGAACAGGTCGCGGAACACGCCGCTGCAGTTCACCACCACGTCGATCCGGGGGCGACCCAGCTCCTCGAGGGAGAGCAACTCCAGCTTGTTCACCCGGCCGAGGGAATCGGGCACTGGCTTCACGCCGATGAACCAGAGGATCTGGGCCAGGGATTCGCCGTAGGTCTTGATGTTGTCGGTGCCCCACAGCACGCAGGCGATCGTTTCGGGCCAGGTGCCCTGCTCGGCCTTCTGGCGCTCGATCAGCTTGTCGACCACCCCCTTGGCGGCGGCGATGGCGGCCTTGGTGGGGATCGCCTGGGGGTCGAGGGCGTGCAGGTTCTTGCCGCTGGGCAGCACGCCGGGGTTGCGGATCGGGTCGCCGCCTGGGCCAGGCAGCACGTATTCGCCGTCGAGGGCCCGCAGCAGGCTCTCCATCTCCAGGTCGGCGCACACCTGCTCCAGGCAGAACTGCAGGTAGGCGAACAGCCTGTCGAGCTCGGCCTGATCCACCTCGGCAAAGCCGGCGGCGCGGCAGGCGCTCAGCCAGGGGCTGGGCAGCTTGAAGCCGAACTGCTCCAGCAGGTTGAAGAACCAGCCGAAGTTGCGGCGCAGGTTCACGCGGCCATCGGCCCCCGTGACCGACTTCACCATGGCTCCCACGGCGGCCCGCGACGTCTCGGTGATCACGCGGTTGAGCTCCACGTCGGCGAGCACACCGTTGTCGTTGCCCGCATACACGTCGGCGATGGTGCGCCCCTTGCTCTCGGCCAGCAGACCGGGCAGCGAGCGGAGGCCGTCTTCCTCGCGCTCGAGGGCGGCGATGTTCACCAGGGTGGCGATCGCCTCCTCGGCGGTGGGGGGCTTGCCGATCGTGTGCAGACCGCAGGGCAGCAGCCGGCTCTCAATCTCCATCAGCTGGCGATACACCGCGCCGATCACGGCGTCGCGGCCGTCGAGGTCCAGCTCGGAGGCGTCCTGCTCCGGCAGTGCCACGTCTTTATCGAGGTTGCACTGGCGGGCCGTTTCCACCACGGCGTTCACGATCTGCACGCCGCGGGAGCTCTCGCGCAGCTGCTGGTAGCTGCCCACCAGCTCACCGAGCTCCTTGAGGCCCTTGTACAGACCCGCGTTTTCGGCAGGTGGGGTGAGGTAGGAGATCGTTTCGGCGTAGCCGCGCCGCTTGGCGATCGTGGCCTCGCTCGGGTTGTTGGCCGCGTAGTAGTAGAGGTTGGGCAGGGCGCCGATCAGCGAATCGGGGTAGCAGGTTTCGCTCATGCCCATCTGCTTGCCGGGCATGAACTCCAGCGAGCCGTGGGTGCCGAAGTGCAGCACCGCGTCGGCGCCCCACACCTTCTCCAGATACGTGTAGTAGGCGGCGAAGCCGTGGTGGGGGCTGGCGCTGCGCGAATACAGCAGCCGCATCGGGTCGCCCTCGTAGCCGAAGGTGGGCTGCACGCCCACAAACACGTTGCCGAAGTGGCGGCCGTAGATCAGCAGGTTGGTGCCATCGGAGTTGAGGTTGCCGGGCGGCTTGCCCCAGTTCTCCTCCAGGCGCTCCGAGTAGGGCGTGAGCCGTTCGTATTCCTCCACGCTCATGCGGTGGGCGATCGCCAGCTCCGGGGAGCCCTCCATCGCCTCGGGGTCCTTGAGCACCGCCTCCATCAGCTCCTTGCTGGTTTTGGGCAGGCCGCTCACGTCGTAGCCCTTTGCCGCCATCTCCTCCATCACCCGGTGGATGGAGCCGAACACGTCGAGGTAGGCGGCGGTGCCCACGTTGCCCTTGTCGGGCGGGAAGCTGAACACGGTGATGGCCAGCTTCTTCTCGGTGCGGGGCTTGATCCGCAGCGAGGCCCAGCGGATGGCGCGCTCGGCGATCGCATCCACCCGGTCCTGAAGGGTGTGGGCCTTGCCGGTGGCGTCGTCGCGGCCGCTCAGCACGATCGGCTCGATGGCGCCATCGAGCTCGGGGATGGCGATCTGCAGCGCCACCTGCACCGGGTGCAGGCCGAGGTCGCTCTCCTCCCACTCCTGGGTGGTCTGGAACACCAGCGGCAGCGCCACCATGTAGGGGCGGTTGAGCTTCTTGAGCACCTCGATCGCCTTGGGGTGGTCCTGGCGGGCCGGACCACCCACCAGCGCGAAGCCGGTGAGCGACACCACGCCATCCACCAGCGGGATGTCGGGGTTGAGGGGGTCGTAGAAGAAGGCGTTGACGGGCTTGGTGAAGTCGAGGCCGCCGCAGAACACCGGGATCACGGTGGCGCCCCGATATTCCATTTCCTGGATCACGGCCACGTAGTGGGCCTCATCGCCGGTCACGATGTGGCTGCGCTGCAGCACCAGACCGATCACCGGACCCTTGCGCGCCTTGTCGCTCAGGTCCTTGCGGCTGGCGTTCCAGTTCAGATACTCCTTGAGGTCCTCGAACATCGAGGGCGCCAATGGGTGCCAGATGCCCAGGTCGGGGAAGGTGACCGGGTCGGCCACCTCGAGCGCGGGACGGTCTTCGGCGCCCTTGGGGAAGACGTACTTATCGGCCAGCATCAACAGGAAATTCCTGAGGTTGTCTGGCGTGCCGCCCAGCCAGTACTGGAAGCTGAGCATGAAGGAGCGGGCGTCCTGTGCCTTCTCCACCGGCAGATACTTCAACACCGTGGGCAGGGTGTTGAGCAGCTTCAACATCGCGTCCTGGAAGCCGGCGCCGCCGGCCTCCTTGCGCTTCTTCATGAAGCTGGCAATGGCCGACTTGCTCTGGCCCAGCTGGGCCATCGAGAAGCTGCCGAGCTTGTTGAGCCGCATCACCTCCGGCATGGAGGGGAACACCACGGCGGCCTTGAGCCGGTCGCGGTGGGGCGCCACAGCCTCCACCACCTTCTGGGCCAGATCCTCGATGAAGATCAGCGAGGCGATGAACACATCGGCCTCGGCCACGTCGGCGCAGAAATCGGCGTAGTTGGCCGGGTCGCGCAGTTCTTCGATCAGGTAGCCGCTCAGATCGATGGCCAGCGGGCCGTTCTGGTCGTTGAGCGAGGTGGCCGCCTGGGTGAGGGCGTTCTGGTACTGGGGCTCGAGCACCACGTACACGGCCTTCATCACCGCACCGGTGTGGGAGGCGGCAGGACTGACCCGACGGTTGGCGGAACGGACCTGCGTGAACATGCGCGTGAGCACTGGATTGGGCTGAGCTTACGAAGCTTGAAGCCCTCGCGCGAGCTGGCTTCATAGGCTCTGAGCCTCCCGTGCCCAGCCCATGACCAACACCCCCGCCATTTCCGTTGTGGTGGCCGGCGCCCTCGGCCGCATGGGCGCCGAGGTGGTGAAGGCGGTGCTCGCTGCTCCCGACTGCCGGCTGGTGGGCGCGATCGACAACACCCCTGGTAAGGAGGGGGCCGACGTGGGCCTGGAGCTCGGGATCGGTGAGCTGGAGGTGGCGCTGACCGCCGACTTCGAGGGCTGTCTCTGCCAGGCCAGCCAGGCGGTACGCAATGCCGGACCGGGCCAGGGGGCGGTGCTGGTGGACTTCACCCATCCCAAGGTGGTGTACGAGCACACCCGCGGCGCGATCGCCTACGGCGTGCACCCGGTGATCGGCACCACCGGGCTGAGCCCGGAGCAGCTGGCCGATCTGGCGGAGTTTGCCCAGAAGGCCTCGATCGGCGGGGCCGTGATCCCCAACTTCTCGGTGGGCATGGTGCTGCTGCAGCAGGCCGCCGCCGCCGCCGCCCGCTTCTACGACTACGCCGAGCTCACCGAGCTGCACCACAACCGCAAGGCCGATGCGCCGAGCGGCACCTGCATCAAGACCGCCGAGCTGATGGAGGAGCTGGGCAAGCGCTTCAATCCCCAGCAGGTGGAGGAGCACGAAACCCTGGCCGGCTGCCGCGGCGGTGAGCGCGAGAGCGGCCTGCGGTTGCACTCGGTGCGGCTGCCGGGCCTGGTGGCCCACCAGGAGGTGATGTTCGGTGCCCCAGGCGAGACCTACACCCTGCGCCACGACACGATCGACCGCTCCGCCTACATGCCCGGTGTGCTGCTGAGCGTGCGCAAGGTGCGCCAGTTGCCCGGGCTGGTGTACGGCCTGGAGCGCCTGATCTGATGCTGATTCCCCTCAAGCCCGGCGAGCTGGAACGCCTGATTCCGGCGGTGGCCACCGGGCCCCAGTTCAACGCCTGCAGCGGCAATCCGCGCAAGCTGTTGCAGCGGTTGCTGATCTCGGTGATCGGCGGGGTGCTCACCCTGCTGATCAGCCAGACCCTGGCCTTCCGCAGCCAGTTCGCGCCGGTGCTGCTGGTGGCGGGGGTGGGGTTTCTGCTCTACATGCTGTGGGGGCCGATCGTGGAGGCGGGTCGTCGCAATTCCGCCCTGCGCCGCTACCCGGCGGCGGCGATCTTCGAGGGGCAGGTGGCCGACCTGTTTACCCAGGAGGTGGTGGAGGAGCGGCGTGAGCAGGCCGACAACAGCGGCCGGCTGGAGCTGGTGGAGAACCGCCGCACCTGGCTCACGCTCGAGCTGGAAGACGAGGAGGGCTATCTGGGGCGGCTGCGGTTTCCGATGGACAAGAAGCACCAGCTGATCCGCCCTGGCGTGGTGGTGCGCTGCCTGGTGCTGAGCGAGCGCAAGGACTTCTCCCGCATCGGCGCCCTCAGCGACGCCTGGCTGCCGCAGCTGAAGCTGTGGGTGGGCGACTATCCCTACCTGCTGCGACCGGCCTTCGAGGAGCTCTGCCTGCGCCGCCTGCGCTGAGCCATCTGCGTCAAAGCTGGTGCGTTAAGCCTCGCAATATTGCGTTACAATTCTCGTAACACCACGTTACGGACATCCATGGCCCAGTCGAATCCCGTTGCTCCCGCCGCCATCCGCGGCGCCACCGTGACCACCGAAGACGGCGGTCGCCTCAATGCCTTCGCCACCGAGCCCCGCATGGAGGTGGTGGACGTGGAGAGCGGCTGGGGCTTCCACGAGCGCGCCGAGAAGCTCAACGGCCGCATGGCCATGCTCGGCTTCATCGCCCTGCTCGCCACCGAATTCGCCCTGGGTGGCGAGGCCTTCACCCGCGGCCTGCTCGGCATCGGCTGAGCCTGAGCGCCGGTTCCGGCCTTCGTTTTGATTCCTGCCGCAGCACACTGGCTGCGGCTTTTTTTTGCCCTGCCTGCCCATGGCCCAGCCGCTCACGGCCCTCGTGCACGGCGCCGGACCCACCGGTGCCCTGGCCGCCCTGGCCCTGGCCGATGCCGGCTGGCAGGTGCGGGTGCGCGACCCGCTCAGCGGCGAGCAGCTGCGTCAGCGCAGCCGGGCCTACGCCTTCAACCACTCCAGCCAGCGGCTGCTGGCGGCTCTGGGTCTGTGGGAGCGGCTGGAGCCGCACATGGCGCCTTTTCGCCAGCTGGAGCTGCGCGATCTCGGGGCCGGCGCTGCCGTGCCCTTTGCGCTGACCGACCTGGGCCCGACCCGGGCCCGTCGCCCCCGCGCTGCCCTTGGCTGGATCGGCCAGCACGGGCCGCTGATGGCAGTGCTGCTCGAGGCCCTGGCCCACCACCCCGCGATTCAGCTGGAGCTGGGTTGCCCAGCCCAGCCCCCAGGGATCCCCGTGGGGCTGGAGGTGGCGGCCGATGGCTGTGAGTCGGGTGTGCGGGCCGCCGCCAGACTCGGCGTGTGGCGGCGGCCCTACCGCCAGAGCTGCCTCACGGTGCAGGTGGAGCTTCGCGGCAGCGCCGCCGACCAGGCCTGGGAACTGTTCCGCCCTGAGGGCCCCTTCGCCGTGCTGCCCCTGGGGGGGCGCCGCTTCCAGCTGGTGTGGAGTGCCCCCGCCAGCCGCTGCCGCCAGCTGGAGGCGCTGGATGACGGGGCCTTCCTCGATGCCCTGGCCGCCGCCCTGCCCGAACAGCTGCAGGTGGATCGGCTGCTCGACACGCCGCGGGCCTTCCCGGTGGAGCTGCTGCTGGCGCCGCGGCTGCAGCGCTGCGGCCGGGGTCGGCGGCTGGTGCTGGTGGGCGAGACGGCCCACCGCTGCCATCCTGTGGGCGGCCAGGGCCTCAACCTCTGCTGGCGCGACGTGGCTGAACTGCATCGCCAGGCCCGGCGGGTGGCCACCGGTGCGCTGCCGCTCCCGCGGTTGCCGGCCGCCTATGGCCGCAGGCGCTGGCCCGATCTGCTGCTCACCCTGGCCGCCACCGACCTGTTGGTGAAGCTGTTCTCCAACAGGGCCGTCCCGTTGCTGCCGCTGCGGCAGCTGGCCCTGGCCCTGCTGGCCCGCGCCGGCCTGCTGCGCAGGCTCAGCCTGGCGGCGATGACCGATGGCCTGGTGCTGCCATGGTGAGCCTGGTGGTGCCATGGTGAGGTCCACGGTGCCCCAGCCGCCACCGCCGGCGGCCCTGCTGCGTCACCTGCGCCACCAGGTGGGTCTGAGCGAGCGGGCCCTGGAGCTGGGCCTGAAGCAGGCAGCTCTGGAGCAGGCGCCGCTCGGTGTGGTGCTCTGGCGCTATGGGCTGATCAGCCTGGAGCAACTGGAGGAGCTGCTCACCTGGCAGGACGCCAACCTCTGAGTGAAGGGCGGCAGATCAACCCCTGCAATCAGGGGTAGATGATCAGCGACTCCACCGGCAGTGAATCGGGCAGGCGACGACGCCCTTCGAGGGCGGCGAGCTCGGCCACGAAGCTGAAACCGCACAGCGCGCCACCAGCCCGCTCCACCAGCTCGGCGCAGGCGGCGGCCGTGCCGCCGGTGGCCAGCAGGTCGTCGACGATCAACACCTTTTCGCCGCCGGCCAGGGCCTCGCTGTGGATCTCCAGCCGGTCGGTGCCGTATTCCAGGGCGTAATCCACCCCGGTCACCGTGCCGGGAAGCTTGCCGGGCTTGCGCACCGGCACGAAGCCCAGCTGCACGGCCGTGGCCAGGGCGGTGCCCACGATGAAGCCGCGCGACTCGATGCCCACGATCAGATCGGGCTGCAGCCGTTCACACACTGCTGCCAGCTGGCGCACCACCTCCTGCCAGCCGGCTGGGTCGCGCATCAGCGGTGTGAGGTCGCGAAACAGGATGCCGGGCTTGGGGAAATCGGGCACATCCCGCACCAGGGCACGCAGATCGGCAGGCATGGCGTGGCGATGGGGGGCGGTTGCTGGCATCATCGCAGCCATGGCTGAACCCTCCAGTGCGCCCAGATTGCCCCGCCGCGGCCTGGAGCGTCTCGACCTGCTGCTGCTCACGGCCGAGGCGCTCGACCTCAACGGCGGCGAGGCGATGGTGTGGATGTGCGAGCAGATGGGGCTCACCCACCTCTTCCCCAACCGGGTGGAGCTGTGGAAACGGCGTTGCCACAACCCCCTGCGCCGCACCACCCGCCGCGGTGCCCTGCAGCCGGCTGAAACCGACGCCCTGATCAGCCTGCTGTGCGCCCTGGCCGATCGCCTCTACCCGATGCTGCGGGCATTGCTCAACGGCGGCGACAGCCCTGAGCTCCTGGCCCAGCGATGGGCCCTCTTTCAGGGTCGCCTGGAGGACCTGGTGCGCGAGCGCATGAATGCCCGCCGCAGTGGGGTGCAGCGGCTGCTGGATCCCGAGCAGGGGGCCCCGCAGCGCCGCCAGCTGGTGCGGGCCCTGGCCCTCGGGGCTGGGCCGGGGGGCTTCGAGCGGCTGCGGGCCAGCCTGCTCGATGCGGCAGCCTGAGCGTGCCGCCTGATCCCATGTGTGCGGCCTGAGCCCGTGAAGCAGACCTTCCGCTACGACCAACTCAGCTGCCGTCTGCAGCTTGAGGGCCTTCCCGATGTGTCTGCGGGCCATGACGGCGCCAGCATCGGCATCATCAGCGGCTGGAGCCTGACCTGGCCTGGCCGCCCGGAGCTGGAGGGCCGGCGCGAACATCTTCTGGCTCTCATGCAGGTGGTGTTGCCCTATGCCCGTCTGCTGATCAGCGGGGTGGCGCGGCCCGTGGGGCAGGCCCCTTCTCCGGTGGAGATCGCCCCCGCAGAGGGCAGCGGCCACACCCTGCTGCTGCGCAGCAGCCAGCCCGATACCGAGCCCCTCAGCCTCCACCTCGACGACGCGGAACTGGCCGATCTGGTGCGGGTGCTGGACCAGGCCCGGCTGGATCCGCGTGTGCAGCTGAGCTGGGACGTGCCTGCCCCCAGGCCCCTGCGCCCGCGGGAGGTGCTGGAGCGCCAGCCCCTGGCCCAGCGCCTGGCCGGTCCGGTGGGCGGTGTGCTGGCACTTCTGGTGGTGGGTGCGCTCGCCTGGATGGTGCCGGAGCCCAAGCCCAAAACCCCCGCCCCGGCGGTTGACGCCCGCAGCCAAACCGACACACTGAAGCGATGACAACGATGACCTGGTCGGACCTGCGCATCCGGGTGGCCCGTCTGGGTGCCTCCCTCGGGGTGGTGGTGCGCAGTGATCCGGAGGTCTGCGGCCTGAGTGGTGAGGGTTTCCATCTGTCGCTCCATCACGGCGGCCAGGGCGACTGCGCGGTGGGCGATCTGGAGCTGATCGACTGCCCCAACGACCTGGTGATGCTGGAGTTTGAGCGCTGGATGCGGGGTGTCGGCTTTGAGCTGGAGCGATGAGCGGGCCCGGGCCGCGTCGCTCCCTCCAGCTGCCTACCGCCAGCCGGGCTGATCGGCGGCATGTGTTCCGTCGCCGTCGCCGACCGCCACGCTGGAAGCAGCTGCTGGCCGCCCTGGCCATGGCGGCCCTGGGGGCAGGCCTGCTGGTGGGTCTGTTGCAGCTGCCCGAGCGCTTCGACACGGTGCTGCTGCTCAGCAAGGCCCTCGCCAACCTGATCGGCGGCGTGCAGCAGGTGGTGGTGGGTCTGGTGCAGTTGGCCGGGCTGGTGCTGCTGGTGGCACTGGCCCTGCTGGCGCTGGTGCTGGTGGTGGCGGGTGTCGTGCGGTTCGTGCGGGCCTTTGCCCCTGCGCCGGGCCGGTCCGCCGCGGCGATGCCGCAGCGGCGCAGCTGATCGGCTGCCTGTCTCCTCGGGCCGTTTCGGGGTTGTTGCACCGTTGTGTCGCCCTGCCTACGCTGCCTGTCCTGCAGCCGAGCACTGGGCAGCGCCGTCATGGGCAATCCGATCAGCCGGGAGCAGTTTCTGCAGCGGGCGCGTTCCCGTTTCGGAGAGAAATACGACTACAGCGGGATCGTTTACAAGAGCTTTAAGACCCCGATCAAGATCCGCTGCTCGATTCATCCGGTGAAGGAGATCTCCATCACCCCTGAAAAGCACCTGCAGACCACCGGTGGCTGCAAGTTCTGCCTGCGGGAGATGCGTATTGCCATGCTGGAGCGGGAGCTCGGACGGGATCCTGTCGATCGCCAGCTGCCGGGCGATCAGGTTTCCACTGTTCTCGCTGAATCACCCCTGGCTGGATCGCCCTTGGCTGGATCACCCTTGGCTGGATTGCCGCGCTGCGTGCGCGTTCACCCCGACGCATCTCCTGCGCTGCTGCACGCGCGCGAGCCCGCCCCTCAGCTGCGCCCATAGAGCTTGCGCAGTTCGGTTTTGGCCTGCTGCAGCACGGCCCGCCGCTCCGGGCTGAGCTGGCTTCCTGCCCGGTTGATGTAGAAGCAGAGCATCGCCATGGCGCTGGCGAAGGGAGGCCGCCGCCGGCGCGAACTGGCTTCGGCTGAACGTTGCAGTGACCGGGCGATGCGCGCCGGATCCGCCCAGGTGAACACGCCGGCCTCCAGGTCGAGGGCCTGGCTGCGCTGCCCCGCCGCCTGGGACCAGCAACGGGCGTCGGCCGTGCCAGTGCCAGTGCCGGTGCCGGCGGCTGGGGCCGGGCCGCTGCCAGAGGGGTGGGCGTGCACGGGCCGGCTGCCGGGATCTACACCTGATGCCTACTCACCTGGTGCCTGCTGACCTGCAGCCTGCTGACCTGCTGACCTGCTGACCTGCTGACCTGCTGACCTGCCGACAGTGGCCGGCAAGCTGGTGCCAGCCCGCAGGCCAGCACCCAGCAACCCTCACCCCACCCCATGACCGACGTTGATGCCTTTCTGCGCTGGAGTGCAGGTGATCTGCTGGCGCCGGGCATCCGCGCTGCCTATGCGGAGTGGCTGGTGCATCGGGCCCTGGGCCTCGACCCCGGTCTGCATCGCCGGGAGGAGCCGGTGCAGCTGCGGGCTGGAGCGCTGAGCCTGGCGGTGCGGTCGGCCGCCTATGTGCTCTCCCGTGGGCAGGAGCAGCCCGGTGCGATCAGCTTTGCGATCGAGTCGCGCACGGCCAGCGCCTTTGTTTTCTGTCTGCTGATGGAGCAGAACCCCCTGCTGGCAGACCCGCTCGACCTGAGCCAGTGGCTGTTCTGGGTGGTGCCCACCGCCAGGCTCCACCCCGATCGCCAGTCGATCGGCCTGCAGCCGCTGATCCGTGCCCACGGCGAGGGCGTGGGCCATGGGGTGCTGTCGGCCCGGCTTGAGGCGCTGCGATCGCCCAGCCAGCACTGATCGGTGCCCAACCCCTGGCAGGGTCCCACAGCCGGGATCGCTGGCTCCATAGGCTTTCGCCATGACCTGGACCGCTGCCGACATCCCCGATCAGACCGGCCGGTTGGCGTTGATCACCGGAGCCAACAGCGGCCTTGGCCTGGAAACGGCCCGGGCCCTGCTCGCCAGGGGGGCCACGGTGGTGCTGGCCTGCCGCAACCGGCGCCGGGCCGAACAGGCCCGAGCCGAGTTGCTGGCAGCGGCCGCCGACGGCGGTGGGGCAATCGATCTGCTGGAGCTCGATCTGGCCAGCCTGACCAGCGTGCGCGGCGCCGCCGCAGGGTTGGCCGATCGCTATGGCCGGCTTGACCTGCTGATCAACAACGCCGGGCTCATGGCCCTGCCGAGGCTGCTCACCGGCGACGGCTTTGAGATGCAGCTGGGGGTGAATCACCTGGGCCACTTCGCGCTCACGCTGGCGCTGTTGCCGCTGCTGGCAGGCCGACCGGACAGCCGGGTGGTCACGGTGACGTCCGGTGCCCAGTACTTCGGGCGCATCGCCTTTGATGATCTGCAGGGCGAGCGCCGCTACGACCGCTGGGCGGCCTATGGGCAGAGCAAGCTGGCCAACGTGATGTTTGCCCTCGAGCTGCAGGAGCGGCTGCGTGATCAGGGCACCGGCGTGCTGTCGCTGGCGGCCCATCCCGGTGTGGCCCGCACCAATCTGCAGCCGGCCTCGATCGCCGCCAATGGCTCGTGGCTGGAACCCCTGGCCTATCGGCTGATGGGCCCCCTGTTTCAGAGCGCCGCCATGGGGGCGCTGCCCCAGCTGTTTGCCGCCACCGCGCCGGAAGCCAGGCCTGGTGGCCACTACGGGCCCAATCAACTGGGCGGCATGCGCGGCTGGCCCACGGAGGTGCGCATTGCGCCGGCGGCTCTCGATGCCGCGCAGCGCCAGCAGCTGTGGCAGCGGAGCGAAGCGCTCACGGGAGCTGGGTTGTAGGGGCACCGCCGCAGCGCTGCCAGCTGCCCAGCATCCCCGTGAGTTCCCCGTGAAGGAGCTGGAGATCGGCGATGCGCTGCTCGATCTCGCCCGCCTTGCTGCGGATCGTGGCCTGGAGGTTGTCGCAGGTGCAGATGCCAGAGCGCCTGGCCTCCAGCACCGCCGCGATGGTGGGCAGGGGGATGTCGAGTGCCCGCAGGGTGCGGATCAGCGCCAGCTCGGCATACACCGTCTGGTCGAAGAGGCGGTAGCGGCCCTCGCTGCGGCCGCAGGGCCTGAGCAAACCCTGGTCGCAGTAGAAGCGGATCGTCTTCACCGACACCCCGGAACGCTCGGCCACGGCGCCGATTTTCTGCAGCCGCTGCGGCTGCCCGGGCTCTGCCGCCGGCGTCGGCATGGGCTGCGTCGGTGCGGCTTGCCGGGATGGGGCAAGGGTGGATGCGGCTACAGAACCCTCCACACCACTCTCCATTGAGGGGAGAGTTGATCGTAGGGGGGGGGCTGGGCGTGGCCAGCTGGCCGATTTGGAGCCGCGGCGTGGGCACCTTCTCCTCAGGAGGCACGAGCGATCGGGTTGAACGGGCGCCAGAGTGGGGTGGATGCCGATGCCTCCCCGCCCAACGCCACGCGAGAGCACCGCGGCGATGGTGCGCCACATCGTGCTTGAGCTGGCTGAGATCGAGCGGGCGATGGCGCGCTGCCGCGGCGATGGGGCGGCCGAACCCAGGCTCACCGGCACCTGGATGGCCCATCTGCTGATCTGCAGTGGTGCGCTGCTGCACAACCTGCTGGTCGACACGGCCAGGCGGCCCAGGCGGATCGAGCCGCCCGGGCAGGGCGGCCGCGCGGGTGCCGGAGAGGCCTGACTCAGGCCCCTGGCTGCTGGGGTTGGGTCAGGCGCTGGTAGAGCCACACGCCCCCGCCGCCCCAGAGCAGGGTCCAGAGCGTGAAGGTGGCAGCGGTGCCGAGCTGGCCGCCCTCCAGGGAATACACCCCGGCGTTGATCAGCCCCGCATCGATCAGCGATCCGCCGATTCCCCAGCCGAGCACCCAGGTGAACAGGAAGCCGATGGCCTGGAGGTTGCCGGTCATGGGGGTGGTGGGAGAAGAACAGCGCTCACAAGAAAACCCCCGGTTGGGCCGGGGGCGGATGGCTGGGAGGCCCTGAGGCCCTGAGCCTCAGAAGCAGAAGGGCAGGAACTGGGTGCGGCAAGCGGCATAGCCATCCACCAGGGCGCCGAGGCCGATCTGGTGGGCGATGCCGGAGCCGGTGATCGCCTCGGTGACGATGCCGATCACGATGCCGAGCATGGCGGCACGGCCGTTGAAGAGCTCAGCGCGCTTGAGCTGATCCATGTGGATCTGCTGGGCGGCGCGGTCCTGGAACCACTTGTCGTTGGCGGAGGAATTGGTCATGGCTGGTGGTGGCGACGGTGTGCGGGGAGTGGTGAGTGGAGAGCGCTGGGCTGGAGGTCAGCCGGCGAGATCGGGTTGGGCCAGGGCACTGACAACCCAGGCGCCAAACAGGGCAATGGTGAGGGCGGCGATCATCGGCAGGTTTGACAGGCGAGGGGGGTGGGGCGGCAGCGCAGCAGGCTCAGCCCAGGCCGATCTGTTGGAGGATGCCTTGGCCCGTGAGCAGCTCGGTGGCCAGGCCGATCACGAAGCCGAGCATCGCCAGACGGCCGTTCCAGGTTTCGGCGAAGGCCACGAATCCAAAGCGGGAGGAGGAGTCAGCCATGGTCGTTACGGATTGTTGCGTCAATCGTAACGCCGTGTAACGGGGTTGGGCAGTGCGGTTCTCCGCCGTGTATGGGCTTCGCTGTGACCCGCCGTGGGCGCGCCGCTGGCTGGTGGTCGG
>JBILDP010000130.1:0-6369 GCA_044352535.1 Prochlorococcaceae cyanobacterium | reverse complement strand
AGCCATGGGGCGGCACCCGCCACCAGGCCCCGCAGCCAGGGCTGCTGACGCAGCGCCTCGCCCCGCCGGGTTTCCTGGAGCTGCAACTGCTGCACGGCGGCCACCTCGGCGCGACGCCGATCAGCCAGGTTGGCGAGGGCCTGATCGAGCCGTTCGGCCGCTGCGGAGGCCTGCAGCAGGGGGGTGAGGCTGGCCGCTGCGGCCCTGGCGTCGCGCAGGGCCATGTTGATCCCCTGGGCTCGCACCGGGCTCATCGGGTGGGCTGCATCGCCCAGCAAAAGCAGCCCGGGGCGCCACCAGCGCTGGGCCAGGCCGCAGTGCACGCTCAATCGCACCGGCCCCTCCAGCGAGGGCAGCGCACAGCTCCCCTCGCCCTGCAGCCACGCCGCCAGCTCGGGTGAGCTCTGGCTGGCCAGGCGTGTCAGCCACGCTTCGGGCGCCAATTGCGGCGACTGTTCCCCGGCGGCCAGGACCCAGCCGACCTGCATGCCGCCATGAACGCTCTCAAAGGCACTGAACACCCCCGCAGCTCCCACAACAGTGGTGAACTGCCCAGCCAGTGGTGGCGTTGCACCCGCCTGAAGCCGCATCCAGAGCACATCAATGGGCTGCGCCTGTGCGTCGAGCTCCAGCCCTGCGCGCTGGCGCACCAAGGAGCTGCGCCCATCACAGCCCACCACCAGATCGGCGTCCAGGTGCTCACCGTTGCTCAGGCGGACGCCCACGATCCGCCCCTGTCGCTCCAGCAGCGCGCTCGCTCCCAGTCCTTGAATCCAGTGGAAGGCAGGCTGTTCCTGGCATGCCGCCACCAGGGTTTGCAACAGGTCTGGCTGACTGACCAGGGTGCAACCCGGACCCTGCTCGCCGGCCGGTGGCTCCGGCACGGAAAACAGCTCCTGGCGATTCACGACCACGCGCCAACCCTGCAGGCTCCTGCTGGGTACCCGCTCCAGCAGGGGCAGCAGCCCCATGGCCTGCAGGGCGCTCAGGCCTGAAGGCATCAGCGCTTCGCCCCGGAACTGCCGCTGAAAACTGCGGTTGGCCTCCACCAATGTGGTGGGCACGCCGGATCGGCACAGGGCCAGGGCTAGACAGGCCCCAGCCGGGCCGGCGCCCACAATCACCACGCGGCCGGCCATGGCCAGAGGACTAGACGAAGGAGTGGTAGGTGCTGCTGCCGCTGCCGTTCTGGCCGCTCAGTGCACTTTTTTTAGCCAGCAGATAGTTCACCAGCTCCTGCTGAACTTCAAGCAGCTCCTTGGTGCAACCGCGGAAGGCAGCCCGATGCCGGATCTCGTCGTGCCGGGTGTGCAGATCACGAAGCATCAGCTGAATCGCATCCAGCGTGGCTGAATCGTGATTCGCGTTGCTCGGCGTCTCTGCCGCAGTGTGTTGCTCCATTGCTGCCCCTGCCCGAGTCGGATCCCTGTCCTGAATCTAGGAGGCCTGGCGTTGCAGCACCTTGCCCGTGCAGGCTGAGGCCAGCTTTGCCTGCTTGCGCTGCAGTCTGGCGGTGATGCCGAGCTCAGCCCCCTTCCAGAGCCGGTTGATCTCCTGATTGAAGTGCCTGGCCAGCAGCGGCGACTCGATCACCAGCAGGGTCTCATCGTTTTGGTGGGCCGCCGACGGACTCCAGTTGAAACTGCCGGTGATCACGGTGCGGCTGTCGATCACCGCCAGCTTGTGGTGCAGTTTGTCGCCCGGGGCCAGCTGGGGAGTCCCCACCCCCGCCAAGGGCTGCTCCCAGGGTTTGTTGTCCGCTTCCAGCTTGCAACGGTGGTCGGGGAGAGCCACACCCAGCAGATCCATCAGTTCGCTGAAGGAGCGGTTGGCAAAGCCAGGATCAGCCAGCACGCGCAGCTGCAGGCCCTGGCCATGCAGGCTCGCCATGGCATCGGCCAGGGCCTGGTCGGAGAACACAAACAGGGCCAGTTCGACCTTCCGGCGCGCCTGCTCGAGCTGGTGGCGCAGCAAGGCCAGCCCATGGTTGGGATCCATGCGCCGGTGGGGTGCGAACAACACGGTCACGCTGGTGGCGCCCATCTGCACAGTGCGCGCCGGACCACTGGCTTTGCCGAGGCCAAAGCGGCTGTCAGGGGCACCCCCTGGGCCATCGCCCCACATCCGCTCGAATTCCTCCACAAACAGCCCCGCCAGCTCCGTGCTGTCGAAGCGCAGGAGGTGATTCACATTGCCCCGGGTGCGGGGATCATCCGGGTCGCCGTGCACACACGATGGGGTGAAATTGGTGGAGCCGGTGATCACAACCTGACGGTCAATCACCGCAAACTTGTGGTGCATCAGGCCGCTGCCTGCGCTGCCATCGGCCGTGTCGTCGATCAGCGGCACACCGGCCTGCTGGAGGATCGCCACCGCATCACCCCAGCCCAGGGCCTGCAGCTGGTCGTGGCGGCGCAACTGGTGCGGCACGAGGGTGCTGCGCAGCTCCTGGCTCCAAGGCGTGCTGTAGGTGTTTTCCAGCACCACCTGCACCCGCACTCCCTGGCGGTGCTTGGCCGCCAGCAGTTCGGCGATCCGAGGCAACGACAGCTCCTGAACGGCCACCAGGATTTCGGATTGGGCCTGCTTGAGACTCTCCAAAACGAAGGTCTCCAGGTCTTCCCCTTGCCGCCACTGACCAGTGACCGGGCTGCGGTAACGCTGCTGGTCGTGATGGTTGAAGGCCACCGTGATGCCCTCGGGCATCGCCAGCCGGGGCTGATCCGGCTGGCCCAGCAAGCGTGCCGGTGCGCTGCAGCCGGCCAGCAGAGCCCCTACGCCCAGTAGGCCAAGGGTCTGGACTGTCCAGTCGACCAGCGAGCGGCCAGGAGGGCAGGGTGACATGACGAAGCAGACGCCGCCTCACCAGGATTCCCACCGAAAACGCTGAGTGCTGGCCTTACTCGTGCGAAGGCATTTCGGCGCTGCGCAGCATGGTGACAAACCAAACGGTGCCGAGAACCACCGCGGTGAGCACCGCCGCTGGAATTCCAAGCTGCTTCAGCACGATCGGTACGACCAGGGGAAACAGCAGGGCCCCCGCCAGGGGAGTGGCGGCCACGAACAGGCGCATCAGAACCACTCGGTTGCGGCCTGGTCGGCGGGGTTGCTGTGATCTTCGGGGGTGTCGCGCTGGAATTCCAGCGTGATGCTGCGCTTCTGCTGGCCGTCAACGGCGATCGCTTCGATCGGATACACCTGTTGGCCGTCGCGGAAGGGCACCTGGATGCGGAAGGTGCCGTCGGCAGAGAGAGGCACTTCTTCGCCGCCGATGGTGAGCTTGGCGGCAGGGTCGGTGGCGCCGTACACGATCAGCTCGGCATCGGCCACCAGCCAGAACGAGCGCTGGCGTGCCGCCACTCCGCCGATCCCGGATTCGTTGCGGCCACTGGCCCAGGGGCCGGCACCGGAGGCGTTCAGCTCACTGGTGTCGAGGCCGGCAGCCTCCAGCTCATGGAAGGCCTCCGAACCGCGACCGACACGTCGCCATTGGGCAGTGGCGGTCTGATAAAGACGCTCGTGCAGTCCGCTGTCGGCCGGCTCGACCGGGCTGGTGGGTGCCGGGGCCGGGGCCGTATCCAGGGAGAACGGCACAAACTGATCGAGGATCTGGTCGCTTGGGTGGAGGGCAGGCACCCGGGCAACGGAGGAGAAGGCCAGGGAGATCCAGCCACCGCCGGAGCCCTTGCGGTAGCCGAGCTCCACGCGGTAATCGCGATCGCTCAGCGGCACCGGCAGATACCACTCACTGGCATGGCTGTCGACCACCACCTCCTGCAGGGTGTGGGGGTGGGAGGCCCCGCCGGCGAGACCGGTCACATCGGCCACCCGCAGGCACAGCTGGCTGGCGCCGGCGGCTTGAGCCTGCTCGCGATCGCTGTCAGAAATCTCCCAGAACACGTAGGCCCACTGGGGATCCCGCGGTAGAAACACCACGCTGGTCTCTGCGGCCGGTCTGGGGGCCGGAGCCATTTCGGCCTCGATGGCCTGCAGACTCTCAGGCGAAATGTCGCGCTGGCGAGAGATCGCATCCACCAGTTCGTCCTTGGACTTGCGGCTGTAGAGGCTCACACCCAGGTCGCTAGCGACCTGGCGCAGCTGCCGCAGGGTCATGCGTGCCAACGAGCTCAGGGTTTGACTCACGGCGTTAGCTTTCGTTTGGGATCAGTGTGATCGACTTTCCCATCGACTGGCAGTCCTGTGGCAGGGCAGTCAGCATCCACTGACGCCTGCTGGTGGCCGTTGCTACGACCCGGTCGTCTTGAACCGGCGGCTCAACACACCGTGCGGTTCACGCACGCGGGCATCAAAAAGGCGGCCATCTGGCCGCCTGCTTCTGATCCGGTCCGGTTTGCGGTGTCGTGGGACAGCCTCAGCGGCCCAGGCTGCGGTAGGGGACCTTGGCCATGTAATTGATGTCGGCGCTGCCGCTGGCACCGGCGCTGCGCATGGCGGGCAAGGTGCGTACCCAGGGGAGGTAGTCCTCGGGGAAACCGCCGCGGCGCTGGCGGGAACGCTCGGGAATCGTGCGTGCCGTGCCGGTGTAGACCACCTGGGGGAAGCCCAGGATGCCGCGGTAGTAGGCGTCGTAGCGGGGGCTGGTGATGTTGAAGGGGGTCTCGCCCAGATCACGGCTGCCGACCACCCGGTTGCGGTGGTAGGGCACGGTGTCGTAGCCGAAGGCGTTGAGGTACTCCTCGGAATCGAGGATGTCGTCGACCATGCCCTTCACGCCACGGGTCATGAGCACGGCCGACCAGGCGATCTCCTCAGCCTTGCCGTGGGTCTTGCGTCCCAGCAGTTTCTCCACAAGGTGGCGAGCCACCTTGTAGTTGCTGTTGAGGTTGTAGAAGCTGCGATTGAAGGTGTCAGACAGACACAGCGAGCGAATGAAGTCGCGCACGGTGATCTGGCCGTCGCGCAGCTGCGACTCCAGGGTGCGGTCGCGATCGACCTTGAAGGCGTGGAAGAAAATCTGGCGATAGGCCGCTTCGATCACGAAGTTCTGGTCTTCACGATCGATGGCCTTGTCCATGGACACGGCCTTGGGGTCCTCATCCGAACCCACCCTCAGGGCTGCAACCCGGGAGTTCTGGGTGGTGGGTGCGTACTTCAGGAGGGGCAGGGCCACGCGACTACGGCATCCGTCGAGGGGGATCGTAGAAGTGCGGCCGCAGCTGCATTCCGCTGCTTCCGGCAGGACTCACAGTCCGTAACGTTCGACACCGGCTGCACCTGCCTCCCGGCCGAGCCACGAACCGCCTACCAGCCCAGTGGCGAGAGGGTGGGCAGGGGCGTTTCGGCAGCGTTGCCAGCAGTTGCCATGCCGTGACCTGTGCCGTCAGCGTCCTGGGTCAGCCTGGTCTCCACGCAGAAGGAAGCGGTGTTGCTCAGTCCCTGCACGGTGCTGGTGCGCAGACGCACGTCGGGCCCCGCGAAGCTGAAGCGCTCAAGGCTGTCCATCGTTTCGTAGCTGGTGGTGAGCAGCAGGCCATCGCGCTCGTCCATGGCGAAGTGGCCTGCCACCGGCGCGGTCTCGGCGTAGCCCCGATCCCTCAGCAGCAGCCCGGCCCGGCCGCGTTCATCGGTGGGGATCAGACCGAACACGCTCTCCCCCGCGTGGGCCTCGCCCGCTTTGTCCCAGGCCATCGAACCGCTCCAGGTGACCCGGCAGCCGCCCACCAGGCCCGCAGGGTCCTGCTGGTGCAGCTGGGCGATGGCGACCAGGCGGGGGTCGGCGGCATCGAGCTCCACCACTTCGATGAATGAGCCGCCGGCTTCAGCCCGGCGATGCAGCAGGTGGTGGCTGCTGCGCTGGGAGCGCCAGCGGCCACAGCTGAGCCGGAAGAAGCTGAGCGCATCGGCGATGGGGAGGCTCACGGGCAGAGGCTGGCTGCAGCGATGATCGCAAGCCAGCGCGCTTCCCGGGAATGGCAAGCCGATGCTGACCGGCGTGGCAGCTGCCCTCGGTGCGGCCCTGTGCTGGACCCTGGCCAGCGGCCTCTGGCGCCGCCTGCCCACATCCCTCGGGGCCGCGGAGCTCAACCTGCTCAAGAATCTCCTGGCCCTGGTGCTTCTGGCGCCGCCGCTGCTTTGGCACCTCGGCCAATTCCCGGTGCGCTCCGACATCCCACCGCAGGGGCTGGCGCTGCTGATCGCCAGCGGTGTTCTGGGCATCGCCGCCGGCGACAGCTTCTATTTCGGCGCCCTGCGCCGGATCGGGACCCGCCGAGCCCTCACCATTGATGCCGGTGGCCCCGCGGTGACGGCCGCTGCCGGTGCGCTGTGGCTGGCTGAGATGCCCCGCCCCTCGCAGTGGCTGGGAATCGGACTGATCAGCCTGGCGGTGCTGTTGGCGGCGCTGCAGCG
>JBILDP010000296.1:0-20717 GCA_044352535.1 Prochlorococcaceae cyanobacterium | reverse complement strand
TTAAACCACCCTGATTAGACTGATCAGTCTGTTCGTTGCAATTATCATGCGTAGACTGATCAACAGCGCCTCTCCAGTTTCGATCCTTCGTGAGAGTGCAGTATTGCCTGGCTGTATAAGCTCCATCCACCATTAAGATAGCTGGCGGCATAATTAAATTCAACCCAGTAAGCTCAGCAAAAACAGACGAGACCTTATCCAGAAGAGATTCCAGAGCCAACCCTGACTGTCCTGACACAGGGCTATCAGCAATACGATCGAGGTAGTCGGGCTGGATCTCGAAAGGCTGAGGCACTACAAACATGGAAGCATTACTATTCCAATCATGCAAACGACGAATAAATGCCTTGTGCTTAGTCACCGACTGAACTAATTGATCATCCCGCTCAAGAGCTTCAGACAGGATTGTACGTATTAATGGTTTTGAAAGCACCGGGAGTCTTGATGTGTCAGGTATACTTACATAAGAACAGAACAGAGATGGGACGTCCAATGGGAGTAGGGTATTAATGACAAAGGATTTGTAGTCAGCTGGTCGTTTGAAGTTGTTATTTCTAGTGCTCTCGGCAAAGACGGTTTGGGCCCACTCGCCAGCATCTTTACGTATTTGAAATTCGCCAACCTCAGGGTCTACAGCCAAGTTGGAATAGATAGAGCTATGTTGTCCACAGTAAAAGTCAAGTTTGAATCGGTGGCTCAAGCAAGCCATGTAAAAGCATGCTGCATACGAGCTGCCAAACATTGCCGCTTCGGAGTGCATTGCGATAGAAGACATAAAAGGAATGAATAAATAGTCTAGGCCTTCAAGCCAGCATGGTCGACATGCATTAACCAGTAATCAGCACACATATGTCCATCCATATCAACAGGATCAGAGATTACTGATTCGTCAGTCCTAGAGTAGAAGGGCAATGTGGCCATACTCGAAGATAGAGTACTAGGCAGTTGAGGCTTAAAATCTATACCATTAGAGGAGCATATAAATGAACGGAATGTCGTCATGGATTGGTAACTTTCCAAACTTGTTACGACACTTGGATGCATCGGTGCCGGAAAGAGTAGCAGTTGAGCATCAGAACGCTTACATGATTCAATTGCTTTAAGAAAGGGGAGAGTAGTGAGTCCTTGAGTGTACATTTTTTCGGCAGCATACGGACCACCATGCCCCGATATTGAACCACTCACTTCAACCAATGCAGAAATGAGCGCAGGACTTGCAGGAAATACTGAAGAGTCAGCGCTGTATAGGTTCCAAGAGGAGTCATCATTCATGGCGGCAAAGTTGTCAACAACTCGTTGCCAGCCTTTGAAGAAGAAGTCAACCGCAACGATGACGTCGTACGAACGGAGCTTACTGAGGCTTATATTAAGTGAGTCGTAGCGCTTCCGATGTGTCGGAGTAAGATGAAGATCAGACTCGTTTAGAAGGAGCCCATCTTGAGTCTTCATGGGAGTACAGCGATCAAGAATAAGCTTCCAAGCGTTTATACCGAGGGCCGCCAGATCAGCATCAATGTGAGTATGATTTATTGAGCTTTTGATTGCTGTGAAACAGTTTGCGGCATGCGATGTGCCAATTACTAATGTCTTCACTTTTGAAATGCGAAGGCTTCTAGAAGAGCTTCTTCACATTGAATATTATCATCATCGGCCGAGGACTCATTTGAAGAAGGCTCTCTTGCCTCCATGGAAGAATCTGCGGGCTTGTCCCTGCGAAGAGAAGGCGGCAGACTAGAGAAGAAATGACTCATAACCACTTCAACTCCTTCAGGTCGTACACTCCGCAAGTTATCTTGATAGAAGGCCGATCTTGCAGAAGGATTCGTTATTATTTCGTATGAAGGGAAATAATCGATAAATGATTTTTCATCGCGAAGTTCCTGTGCCACAGCACGCAGACAACTCTTGGAGTAGGTATTAGCAAGAAGAATGTGATTCCCCGAGGCCGTGGCCGTCAATGGCACAGGAGACACCGTGAGTAGTACACGGAAAACTTTTTTATCAGTTCGCAGTGAACGTACTATTTGGCAGAATTGCAACAATGAACTTCTAATTTCACGGCTATTAAAGTTTTTGAAAGTGTGCACATTGGGGTCAAAGCTCCCCGCAATAACTCCTGGAGCTATAGGGTAAACCGTACCAGTTGGTGCATGTACCCATCCCTCAGTCAAGCCAAGAGTAAATATAAACACGTCCATAGTTTGAAACATGTGCTTAACGCGAGCCAAGTGATATTTTCTATGTGCGACAACCTCTTCTGGGCTATCGAGGCCTTCAGGCTCTACGGCCGGCCTTTGACTATCAAAATAACGACCATCTTTTTCCCACACTAAATCTTCAGGTGAGAATTGGCCAGACACTTCTTCGGCGAGCTGGCACAACTGGCGAGCAGTGTAAATATTTCCATATCTCGCCGAGTACATCGAAAAACCATATTTACTGTGCTTATCTTCGGGCAAGCCCAAAGGGGGCTGCTCAACATCTAGAACATTAAAACCTTTTGATTTAAGCTGTTTTGTTATGTGCTGAGCAAAACAACTTCCGGCCGTTGCGATTTTAGCATCTTTCCGCAATGTGAACTTAGGCTTATAGATAGATTCAAGAAATGTATGGTCAGACTGGGCAACTGCAGGCTTCCAATAAGCTTCTTGAGGGAGCACGGTGTAAGGATTTGAAACCATAGATAAGACCTTGTGCTGCAGGGGAGAGTTGAATTAAAGAATTTGATTGGCAATATGGCTGTACTTAGAGCTTAGATTTTTGTCGAGAAGTCGCCCAATTGCATCTTAGAGAACAAAACCAATGCCATTTTAGCATAGGGTGACCAAGGGGTGCAGCTTTGATTCGAGGGAGAACGCTTAAGGCCTCTTACCAAGTGAAAAACAGAATGCCTTGTGACCCCTCATGGAGCCCTAGGCAAAAATGATAGAATTCATTTGCCTGAGCTATTTACAATAGACGCATGAAGCCAAACCTAATCCTGCATATCGGCACTTATAAGACTGGAAGTACTGCAATTCAATCTTACATGCGCCACAATGATGAGGTTCTAAGCAATAATGGCTTTCTCTACCCCACCTTTCCTGGCGATCGGCAGAGTCATACATTCTTGAGAGCTGCAACAGCCAAGGCTCTTAAGTCAAATGCCCAAGACGATTTGACTGGCTGCATAGCCGCTATAGCCGAGCAGATTAATAGATTTACCCCGAAGTCAGTTATACTAAGCTCTGAACATTTCTGGCCGGCCTCCCCTCAATTGGTCAAACTGATGGTTTCATCTCTGGAACATCTGTTTAGCACCGTTGATGTAGTTATATACCTTAGATCCCAACGCGACTTGTGGATGTCTTTGTATAGCCAGTTTGCCAAAGGCATGCGTGTTCTCCCCTCCCATTCAACATGGGGAACACCAGAGTATTGCGGCAAGGGGATTGTCGAGCATGGAATGCATTACGCGAATGTTTTAGACGGGTATCATAATGCCAGTGAAAGATTGTCTGTAAAAGCCCGCGTCTATGATAGATCTCTATTCCCAAATCGGGATGTCGTATCTGACTTTGCAACTGCCTGTGGAATAAGTACCGACATGCTGGCCAAGCCGAGCGATGACGATGCTAACGAGTCCCTCGCATGGAAGGCTGTTGAATTTTCGAAGGCTCTAGCCACCTATTATTATAGCGATACACCTCGAAGAAAGAAAGTCGCTGGAGTGATGCGCCAGAGTTTCTCCAATGCCAATAAGTTGGGTTACGGTGAATGGATCGGCAAATCACCCAATTACCTAACCGAGTCTCAGCAGGATGCCATCTATCACCACTACGAAGTGGACAATGGTCGCCTTTCAAGGGATTACTTTGACTCTACAAATATCTTTCCCAAGCGCGATTATCTTTCGGTCTGCCCATATTCCGTGGAAGACATTCCATCAAATGAAAAGAAAGCAGTCGCCGATTTTCTGATGTCGCGTATCGGCGATGATGATCTTAAGGTTGCCCTCCGGCACCTGAATGCCATCCAGTAGCTGATTTGATCACTATTAATAGGCCCTATACTCTATGTCGTTTCCTTGCAAAGAATTCGATAGAGCTTGCCGGACTTACTTGATTAGAGATGTACCCCCTTCATCGAGGGGATATCTCGCAAGAAGATTATGCATCCCTGAGCTAATGACGAATTAGGATCATCTTTATATCACGCAATAGGGTAATTGACTTGTTGGGTATAACTTTGCAATGGGCATGTGGTTTTGAGTTGAGATAGTAGATATTTCAGCATAAAACGGATGCCCAATCCGCAGGCCTCCCGTTGGGAGGCGTCTTGATTGGAACCTATTGCGTCCACTCGATTAGGTGTATTATCGGTTTTGGCTATCCAACTTACCTTGTCCTCATGCTGATCATATACTGCTAAATTGTGTATCCAAGGTGGCTAGTTAGCGAGGGAGAAGCGAGTCGCGACTGCTACCAGAATTTCAAGGTGAGCGCAAACTGATCGGGCATTCTCATTGATAGATTCCAGATTTAACTGACATCTATATCGACTCCTAGATCACGCTTCGCAATCTGCTTGAACGTATAGACTTGATTTGCTTTGGCAAAGAATTTTACCATTTGAGTAAACTTTTTTGATTCCAGTCTATTGACTTCGTTATTTTATTTTTGGGGAACATGGACCCTGAATCATATTTATTAGCATTTACCTCTGACTTGCCCGCATGCATTTGGTTGCCTGCAAAGAAACCACATCGTGGGCTATGTTTGGCTTGGTATTCAGTGCCAGACGTAGGACGCTACCATGTGTTCGGTCGAATCGCCTTATTACTTCGTTGATCGATGCTAGAATGAATGTGCCTCGCATCTGATGTCAATCATGAGTGAATGCACCTAGCGACAAGGATTTGATCAACGACGCAACTCTTTACGCCAAAACACTCTTAAAAACCGCAACTAGACAACTTAGATGAATTACAAGCAATTGATTGAAGAAATCACTTTGGAAACAAAGCTGCCTAAAAATGATGTGCAAGCAGTTGTAAAGCTACTCTTCGCAAAGATGATTAATGCTGTTGAGGAGGGTACCCGGATCAGCGCTCCAGGTTGCCGCCTTCATACGGTCAAGCGTGAAGCTCGTAGAGTAACCATGCCTGATGGAAGGGAGAGAGATGTGCCAGCAAGAGTGTATGGCAGGCTAACACGAGTTCCTACAAGCCAAAAGTAAATCTCTCGCCCAATTAGATTTATTGTTTTGCTCGGTCTAACCCGTTAGCAATTCATGTCTAGAGCGTCACCTACTGCCAGTGGCGCTCTAGTTAAGTTTTTTTTGCGCGCACAGCATAAATGAATAATACAATGGCAACAAGGCCAGCTTTCTGCCACTATCTTGCGTTCTGACTGAAAAGTGCCATGGTTATGCTTCATGTCACATTCCGCGCCTATCTTTAATTTCAATGTCTGTCGTCATCACTCGAAAAGTTGCATAAGCCCTGTTGCCTAGAGTCTAGACACAACAAGCTTTGCACAATTCTCTAGCGGCGAACCATCACCAAACGACTAACTATATAAAGTTTTCACTGCAAGCCGATGACGCCTTTGAGATGCAATTCTTCCGCCTGTGCAGTGACTCGAATGATTAAAAAGACGGCGTTGATAAGCCGAGCTAACAAACTGCAATGCTTGGGGTGCGGCGAGACAAGGAATAACTAAGTCCGACATGCAAGAATATGCTCTAGACAAACTGGTCGCGCTCTCGAAGCTGCTAAACCACCAGTGAGAAGCAGGTTGAGCAGAAGAATAAGATATTGATTCGCTGAGTTGAGGAGCTAGCAGCGGTGGGAAAGCTTGATAGGCACCGAGGCACTCGGTGTAGAGAACCCGCTAGATCGGGAATGCCTGAGCTGCTGCAAAGATTCCCTGCTTGTCCAGCAACACCAGCGGCTGGCGCGGGGCTAGCTCTGTCCATTCCATCATCAGGACATGGAGATCTGACAGTACAAGAACAATCCCATAAAACTTGTGCAGAAAGTGTGCCGGCTTCAGGCGTATCTAGATAGAGGGATAAGCCAGGCAGCAATTCTGCAAAGGAAAGATCGGCAGAACAACACGATCGTGAACTCGATGGGGTTCAGTAAGCAGCAGAAGAGCACCAGCCCTGTTCTGCGCATCCTCCGGATCGACTGCACCTCCAGATCGAATGCAGGTGAATCAGCCGCTGGTCCAGCCTAAGCAGAAGCGACAGGGTACACCCCCAGGCAGGGGAGACTTGTCAACAACCAGCTGCTACTTGTAGAGCTGTGACTTGCAGTTCGAACGGGCAAGGATCAACACCCACCACCACACTCACGAAATCCTCCAACACCGCATCCGGTTGAAAGGCCGTATCACGCGGGAGAAACGATGGATTGCGCAATCTCGAACTGTCATGCCCTACTGCCCACACACTCGTGCACCAGATCCTGTTTTAGAAAACAAACCATAATCTAAAGATGAAACACTTGACCTGGGGGAATCGCAAAATACCATTGAGTACCAGAACCTACTCGTGATCACAAGTGCACTAATAAAGAGAGGTGCTAAAGAGATTGCCTATGTTTTTTATGAACAGACTGACACCAGGTTGCAACATCAAAAGTAGCGGCATGACAGAACCGCTAAGACCAGAATTAATGCATTCTTTAGGCTGGTGATGATCGCCCAACCCTGACATGCATGGAAGATTTATGCAAAAAACCAGCAGACATAGCAAGCACTTCGACTGCGCCATGATAAAATAATCATATTCATACGCCTGCAGGATGGCCGCACCACGACTTGTTTGCCACATTGGCACTTATAAGACTGGGAGCACCGCCATACAGGCATTCATGCGGTCAAATAGAGACGCCCTCTATTCCAACGGAGTAGCCTACCCGTTGTTCAATGGTGATCCTCAAAATCACACCTTTCTCATTCAATCGCTCAAGCAAGAAAACACATCAGGACTCGACGACTGCCTAGCCAAAATTCAATACTGTATTGATCACTATGATCCACACACCGTCGTTCTGAGCTCTGAGCATTTTTGGCCATTGTCCCCCACTCACGTCAATGAGCTCTTCGGAAGACTTGTTGGCATCTTCAGCGAAATCAGCATTATTATTTACTTGAGGCATCAGCGAGACCTTTGGGTTTCTCTTTATGCACAACAGTCCAAGGAGCTCGTCGTTAACTCACGAGGAGCAAAATGGGGAACCACCGACTATCTTGCGGAGGATATTGTTGATCACGCGATGTTCTACTCCCGAGTGCTCGATCCCTACAGAGAACTCATCGGCGCGAATTCTCTGAATGCAAGGATCTATGAAAGGTCTCGTTTTCCTGACCAGGATGTAGTGAAAGATTTTTGCATTCTGTGTGGCTTTGATGTGGGTGCTTATCCGCGCTACCAAAAACAGCTGAATGATTCCTTGGCATGGAAGTCCGTGGAGGTGTCCAAAGCTTTAGCTGATACATTTGGGAATAGTCAATATGCCAAACTAGCCGCTGCAATTTTCAGAAGCGGTTGTGTCCTGATGCACGAAAATGGATTTCATGAATGGCTTGGCAATGCGCCCTGCTATCTTCTCCCAAAAGAACAAAAAGAACTTATTGATTTTTACTCTAACGACAATGCCATTCTCTCCTCGAAATATCTGAATGACGAGGAGCTCCCCCTGTCCCCCATGGAACTAGCCGTATCAGAACAAAATCTTCATGACATCCCCAAGGATGAAATAGAATTCTTTATTGACCATTTCATAAGCAGAGCCGACTTCCCAGCGTTGCCGAGGACATCTCTTAAATCGATCCTTTCAATGTAATTGCGATAGCCCCCCATGGGGAATCCATAAACTTGTTGCTACTTGTGCTTTGTTCGTGACCAAGATCTCTGTGGCGAAGTCCCCCATGGCGACCATTTAAACCGGATGATGATTAAGACATTTCTTCAACTACTGGCACCTCGATTCCACGCCTGCTGGCACCTAATAGACCTAATGCTCTATCCCCTCATTGCAGACATCAGGCATTGCACGTCTCTCAATAACTCTGATCAGAAAGGCTGGCTCACTAATCGCGTAAATTGTGTGGCCCTGACAACGTCAGACCCTACTTTGTAAAAGCCAGTGAAACTTTCAACCATTGGCGGACAGCAAAGACTAACTCCCTTTTCAGCATCGAAGGGAGTTTGTCTTCCCAATACCCCGTGACGTTCGAGATGGCATTAGCCCACCAGAAAGTCGGCCCGGTCCTCGGCTACACGCCCTGTTGCTCTTAAGAAATCCGCCGGGTAGCGCGCATCAACTCTCGCCATGACCGGCTAGTGGATCCACCCACCGGCACTTGGAGACAGGGTGCCTGGCGCGTGGCAGGCCCAGAAGCCGTGTTCTGCCTGGAAAAGATGAGCGCAGGCAGTCGATAATCGACCAGCCTGGACAGTTCACGCGAGGGGGGGCATCTCTTTTCAAAACACGCAGCCAGGACGAAGTCCGACGGCATTGCCATGCTAGGATTGCATAGTTGAGGCTTTTACAATTGGAAATCTACAATAATCAAAAATCAGTCATTATCTTTTGTCCATCTAAAGGATGGCCATGCGGAATTGCTCGCTATTCCGAATATGTGAGAGAAAGCCTTAGCCTCAAAGGATTTCGCGCTTGCGTGGTTGCAAGCATAGATGAGGCTCTAGCGGCCAAAAACATCAGTTCAACGACTCTAATCATCCAGCATGAATATGGAATCTACAATAACAACACAAAGAATTTCAAGGCCCCCTCTACCGCAGAATTAGTAAGACTTGATAGCCAATTAAGGCGGGATTGCAAGCATTACAATTCCTGCCTGATCATGCACACCTTTCATCCGGGGGACCATGTAGCTGCACTCACAAATATGGAGATCCTCAGCTCTGGGATTCAAGTTTTTCACCTCAATTCCCTTGGTTCATCTCTGTACAATATTAATTATTTGGAGCATGGCATACCTCAGCTCAGTCAAGGCTTTGAGAAACCTAGGTCCCCTAGCAAGCGGAGAAGTGATTTTACAATTGGAACGTTTGGCCTCCTGTCTCCAAACAAGCGTATTCATGCGCTGATCGATGTTGCCTCTGAATGTGGCGCAAAAGTATTGGCTAATTTCTCAACCAATAATCAGGAGTCCGCCTACAGCCTTTCTAATTATGCAGAAGAGAAGGGTGTTAACTTATCATTAACCACTGAATTCCTAAGCGAGCCCGAGCTAGTCACTCTGCTCAGCCAAGCCGATGTGTGCGTCTCCCTCCAAGACGATATCACCCATTACGCCACGAGTGGCTCTGCGCGACTCATGCTCAATGCTGGAAAACCGCTTGTCACTAGCCGCGCAACTCAGTTTGGAGATCTACAGGACGCGTCAGTACAAGCCCTCGAACAGCAAATTCCTGAGGTGCTAAAGGCGTTAAGAGATGATGCAGACTTTTACCTCCACATGACCAATCTGGGTCAAACCTTTAGCAAACGCAATACACTCGAATCAGTATATACCAAACTCCTTGCTGACCTTGATTCAAGCTCTCAGGATACAAGTAATCCCAATTATTTTTTCCAGACAGGGCAATCTTTTTGGTCCCCTGGCAGAGCATTATTCTCCTGCGAAGAACTTCCCCAACTATTTACATCCGCTGAACAGCACTCCAAGACTGAGTTTCATGAAATTCGCAAAGAGGCCGTAAGTCGCCTCGCGTCACTGCCTGGTGTTATTCGACGCATTGAAGGAGATATTAAACCATACTTCAATTCATCAAGCGCGCCACTACTAAGTGCTTTCGCAAGACATTTCGCATCCTACGGCCAGATTAGAGACTCCATTAATATTATAAGAAAAAGTTCCGATGATAATTCCAGTCCTCATAGTCACATTCTCAATCTTGACAAGGTTGACCCTAAGTCTCTGAAGACAATCGTGAGAGGCATTAATGTTTTAGAGCCAGATGAAAAGCTATCCCTCCTAGATCAAGTATTATCTCCTGCTGCTCAGTCAGATGAACTAGCCCTTGAGGTTCAGAAATTCAATCTTTGGTTGAATCATCAGACATACATTCAACAACCACAGGACGCTCCCCTCGAGGCAACCATTGTTACGGCTTTAACAATTGATCCCAGCGCTGCTAGACATTTCTTAGGTCTGCTGCTGCCTTCCTATCAACAAACGATCGATCGTTATTTCACCTCTTGCTCAGCCCCTCCGCAGAAATCAGTTAAGAGAATTACTTGGGCACACGGTCTCCTTACAGAACTGCTTAGTTCTAAGACAGAAGACCTACAATTCGTTCGCTACTCTTCAAGTGAGTCAAGCTTCTTAAACCGCTATCAATTTCTAATCGAGGAGTTCCTATGGATGAACTCCGAATGCTTTGCCAAATATGTCCAGCTTGCCTTCACGAAGCTGCCGCCCAGGCCCAAAAGAACAAGATACATCATCGAGCGATTACAGGCTTCTAATAATAGCATTTCCTCGCGTATTCAGATCATTTGCGAACATCTTAAATATTCCTACTGGGAACGGGGCATTCCGCTGGTTCTTCTGAGCTACAAGAATAAGTTCAAAGGTCTTGCTCGTGAGTGCAACAAACAACTTCCGCACATCAAGCTTCTAATCGACACCGAGCCTTTTCTCCTTTATTCTGACTTTGCCTGCGAAGACGATGAATTCAAGGATTCACCTGTCGGCGACGAGGAGTCGATTCCTAATTACATTTCAGTCTCAAATATCAATAGCTCCTCACAGATTGCCAGCAGCAACTTGTTGAGGTCTGAGCCGGACTTCATTAAAAGACTGAATCTGCACTGCTCTTCTCACCCCCTTTATCTCTTGACTCCATATCAAACCGAAGTAGAACCAGAACTTGAAACACCCACTATTCAAATAGCAAGCGCGATCAATGGCAGCAAACCTTCAGGTATCCTACCTATCTCTGCTGCTAAGGCGTAGTACTGGTCAGACAGCCGTTTTCAAAGGCTTGCTTTTGTGCGCGCCTGGCCAATGACTTAGCCAAGGCTTAAATGGCCAACATACTCAAGGCACTTACGCCAAACAACATCATTCCCGCCCTGTTTGTTGATTGAAAGGTAGAGCCCGGGACTCACATACTTTTGCTTTCGATCGTCGCGCACTGGTCGGCCCTGCCGGGTGAGCTCAGGGAATTGCTGCGAAAGACTCTGATGCAGCAGCACCGCCGGGGTGTTGGTGAGCAAGGCATGGGCCTTAAACCACAAATCATCGGCATGGCCGGCAATCTCCAGAGCCAGCCGATGATCCATGACCCGCCAGTCGAGCTGGCTAAGCCGGTAGCAAATGCCGTCCTTACCCGTGGGCACCGTAAACAGGCTGGGCTCCAAGAGGCTGGGGTGATGGGCAATCCACTGCCGGTAGGGCAGCAGGCCCTGCTCACCGAGCACCATGCGCCGCCCGCGGAACGCCACCACGCAGCCGAAGCGCTCCTGGCCCGCGACCAGCTGCTGAAGCCAGGTGGGCGGATAGAGGGTGTCATCGTCGGCGGTGATCAGGAGCGGATCGGCCGCCTGCTGTTCTGGCGTGAGCCGCTCCAGCAGCGGCAACAGCTTGCGGTAGGGGCCGATGTTGGCGGTCCAGTGCACCTGCAGACGCAGCCCCCTGCCCATCCGTGAGCGCCAGATCCGCCGCCTCAGAAAGCCCGGCAGCCGTTTAAAGCCCCGATCGAGCAGATAGGGCTCGCGTGACAGGAAGAGATGCAACTCCACCGGCCGACCATCGCCCGGCAACGTCTGGGCCAGCAACGCATCAAGCGTGCGTTTGAGAGCCCCCTCCCGGCCCCGGATCGAAGTGAGACCGATCAACACCGGCGCCGGTTGCCGGGTTTGGCCCGTGCACGTTGCCAACCCGAGGCTCATGGCAACAGCCCCTGGCGCACCAGACGCCGCCAGGTCGGCAGGCTCAGGCTGCATCCATATTCGAAGCTCGATGACACCGTGCCGCTGTCGCTGCGCATCAGATACAGGGGGGCCGCCAGGCGCTGCAGCGCACCGGCGCCGTAGCGGCGCTCCAGCCGCGCGCGAAACTCCACATCCCCACGTGATCGCACCGGATAGAAGCCGCCCAGCTCCAGGGCAACGGCACGCGGCAGCATCAAGGTCGTGATGCCGTCACCGAAGAACTGGTTGCCCTCTCCATCCACCTGGGGGGCGCCGCTTGACTGATCGAGCCGCAGATGGCGGGCATACACCGCTACACAGGCAGGCTGCTGCAAGGCCTGCCACTGCTGCTCCAAGCGAAGTGGATGGGAAATGTCGTCGTCGTCGTGAATGGCCAGCACCGTGCCTGCCATCTGCTCCAGGCCCAGGTTGCGGCAGGCGTACTGCCCCTGGTTGTAGGGCTGGCGCAGCAGCCGCAACGGCAGATCCAGCTGCAGCTGCTCCAGACCTTCGGCCAAGGCCGCCGCCGCTGCCGCCGGTGAGCCGTCGTCGATCAGCAACACCTCCTGGGGGCGCAGTGTTTGCAGCGCCAGCGATTCCAGCGCCTGCCGCAACAGCGGCCACTGCGGCGCATGGGTGGTGATGAGCACTGTGATCGGCGCCTGGGGCCGAGCCTCCGCAGCCCCAGCTGAGGGAAGAATGTGATGGCGCCAGTGCTGCAGGCAGGCGGCAAAGGCCTGCTCCACATCCCAGCCCGAGTGCCAGGGAGGCAGCAGGGCCGGCACCCCCTGGCGCTCGGCCACCAGCCGGACCAGCGAACTGCAGCGCTGGGGCAGCGCCGCAGCTGCCGCAAACTGGAGGATCTGCTCATCGTCGCCATCCAGCAGCCGCAGCAGGGCAGGCTTGCCCGACTCCTCCGCCAGGCGCAGAAGCTGCCGGCGCTGGTCGGGAGCCTGCGCCAGCCGCAACAGCAACTGCAGCTGCAGGCAGAGCAGCGCCAGCTCCGCCTCGCTGGTCTCCCGCGGGGGGGCCGTGCGCTGGCCGTAAAGCTTCAACAGGGCCGGCAAGAGCTGAGCCCCGCCGCTGGCGAGCCACCGGCCGTCCAGCGGAAAACGGCGAAGATCGCGCAGCAGCCGCCGCAGGTGCGCCGGCTCCCACCACAGCTTCGGCAGAGCCCGCTCAAACAGCCCCAGCAACGCCTCCCGCCGGGGCGGTGACAGAGCCGCCAGATCATCGGGCTCCAGCACCATCAGCCCCTTCAGCAGCACCGTGCAGGCGTCGGCCCGGAGCAACCGTGGCAAGCGGAAGCAGCAGCTCGGCGCCAGAGTCGACAACAGGCGGCGCAACAGCACCAGGTTGCCGGCTCCACTGAGGATCACCTGCTGCAGCCGCTCACGCAGCTGCTCGCGCCCTGCTCCATCTGACCCATCCAGCTGCACAACCAGTTGCTCCAGGGCGGCAGCCAGGCCAGCCAGCCAGGGCAGGTCTGGCTCGAGGCAGGAGGGCTGAAGCAGCCGCATCAGCACCAGAGCCCGATCAGCCGGATCCGGTAAGGCCAGGGCCCGCGCCAGGCCAGCCTGGCGCAGCGGGTCGGCCAGGGCCTGGAGCGCCGGGTTGCGGCTGTTGAGGCCGCCCAGCACGGTTTCCAGGAGCCGTAGCCACGGCCTGGGATCAGAGGCTTGTCCAGGCGGAGCCTCAGCCTGATCGATGCCGATCAGGATCTGCTCCGCCAGCTGCTGCAGATAGCCCGGCTGCTCCGACCAGGGCAGCAGCTGCAGCAGGGCCACCAGCTCCAGCCCCAGTGCCGCCAGGTCCTGGGGCTGCTCCGGCAGGACCGCCAGCCATTGCTCCATGGGCCAGGGACGCCCCAGGGCATGGGGCTCCGGCCAGCAGGCGGGCCCGATCTGGATGCGCAGGCGCCGCTCCAACTGCAGGCCGGCGAGGGCGGCGCTGGGGGTGGCCAGGCCGGCCGCCCGCGCCATCTGCCAGTCGGTGAGCAGCTGCGCCAGCGGCGAGACCGCCAAATCGCTCGTGCCGCCACCCTGCTCCTGCCTGGGCCAGCGATCGATGCCAACCGGCACCGCCCCGGCCGCCAACAGATCGGCCAGGAGCGGAGCGTCATCAGCGGGTTCCAGTCCCCGTCCCCAGGCCAGAGGCAGGGCCAGCACGCACTGCGCTGCCGACGTGGGCGAGACCAGACAGATCAGGGCATCCTGCCCCCAGCGGCTCCACAGGGCAGGTTCGGCCTCCAGCAGAAGGGCCTGATCAGCGCCTCTTACGTAGAGGTAGTGGGCGATGCCAGGCAGAGCCTTGCTCTGTCGCAACAGCCGGCAACGGTTGAGTTGACGGTGGATGTTGATCAATGCAGCGGCATCCGCCCCAACACCGGGGACAATAGGGGCAGCTGAGTGGCTGCTCCACGCCGGTTGATGCGGCATCTCGACCTGCTGATCGCCGCCCCCAGCGACCCGGGCTCCCACGTGAATTGGGGTGACCTGCACTTCGCACGCAGCCTTCAGCTCGCCCTGGCCACCAAGGGTGTGGGCTCGCGGCTGATGTTTCGCGACACCCACCGGCACCTGCCGCCCCCACCGCCTGTCAGCGGTCTGCTGGTGTTGCGGGGCAAATTTGCGCCACCGCTCGACTGGCTGCGCAGCCAGCCCTACGTTTGTAAGGCGATCTGGCTGATCAGCTGGCCCCTCGACCCCAGCCTTGAGGAGCTGAGCGCCTACGACCAGCTGTTCGTGGCCAGTGCCCAGGACACGGCCAGGGTGGCCAGACTCAGCGGCAAGCCAACCACCACCCTGCTTCAGGCCACGGCCTTCAGCAGCCATGGAGCAGCCCCGCCGCCTCGCTGCGGCCTGCTGTTCGTGGGCAACACTCGCGGCGTGATGCGGCCAGTGGTCCAGGGCTTCGCGCAGGCCGGGCTGCCACTGGAGCTGATCGGCGACGGCTGGCAGGCCTTCGGCCTCGATGCCCGCGCCAAGGGCGTAGCCAATGCCCAGCTGCCCCAGCTCTATCGCCATTCCCTGGCTGTGCTCAACGACCACAGCGCGGCAATGGCGGCCTACGGCTACCTCAACAACCGGGTGTTCGACGTCCTGGCCTGTGGCGTGCCCGTGATCACCGATGTAGCACCGGGATGTCCCCCCGCCCTGGCAGCCGGGCTGGTACGCACAGGTTCAGGTTCGGGGCTGGATGCCCAAACCGCCCTGAGCCAGGCCCAGGAGCTGCGAGCTGATCAGCCCCTGATGCAGGCCATCGCCGGTGAGGTGCGCCGCCACCACAGCTTCACCTGTCGCGCCGACACCATTCTGGATGGGATGGCGGGCTGTTGATTCAGGTCTGGGCAGACTCTCGCTTGCCCTGGCCCCTGGCTTTCTTCGGCTTGTTGCCCTTGGGTTTGGAGTCCTTGGACTTGGAGTTCTTGGCATCCACGGGGGGAATGCCGGCCTTGTCGAGCAGCTGCTCGAGTTCCTCCACGTAGGCGCCGAAAGCATCGAGCTGGAGGGCGAGCGGCTTGATATCACGGTGGAGATCAGCCAGAGGGTCTCCGCTCCGCTTGTTGCGCTTCAACCGACGTAGGGTCGCGGCATCGCTCAGCAACTCGTGATAGCGAGCGTGCTGGGGATCCTCCAGCAGGGCCTTGGTGAGCAGCTGGATAGCCGCCGCAGGCTTGCCATCAGCGATCAGTCGCTTGGCCCGACCCACCAGATCGAGACGCCGCTTTTTGAGCTCAGACCGGCTGCGAGACTTGGTGGCATCAGGCAGAAGCAGCTGCGCGGCCAGCGAGGGCTGGCGACGATGCCATGGCATCAGCCCGCTGAGTTTGCCCGGCAGTGCCCTCAGTCTTGTCAGCAAGGTTGAACGGCCAGAGGACCTGGCCGTGGCTTGCACTGGGGCCGTGGTCTTGGCGCGGGCGGCGGACATGGGGCGAGGAAGAGGCTGGGAGATCGAGGAGAGTGGAAGGGTCGTGAACGGGAGAACCGCTGCAGGGCCTGGACCTAGCGACGGCTGTTGATCCCCAGGGCGAACGAGGCAACCCCCCACGCCACCACCATCAGGCCAAGGGTGGCCAGAAAGCCCTGCCAGCGCCAATCCCAGGCCTGCACCTGCGGAAGCAGTGGCTCCGCCAGACGCACCACAAACTTCACCTGTTGCTGGCTGCGCTGGCGGCTGTTGTCGGCAGCATTGATGGCCGCCTTCAGGGCTTCGGTGGCCACCAGGATCTCCGTTTCAAACTTGGAGGCCTCGGCCTGCAGGGTGTTGACATCCTTGCCTTCCCCGCTCGTGTTCAGCATCCGCTCCTCCTCGATCTGCCGTTCCAGCTCCTGCACCTGGTCGGTCACGTAGGCCACTTCCGGGGCGCTGGGATCACGGAACTGACGCTTGAGGCTGGCTTCCTGCACCTTCAGGTCGACCAGTTTCACCTCCAGCTGCGAAATCAGCGAGTTGGTGACCTGGGCCAGCGAGCCGGGACTGACCTCGCGATAGGCCGACTTGAACGCGTTGTAATCGGCGGTGATCTTGTTGAGCCGGTCTCGGGCCCGCTTCACCTCGCCCTCGGCAAACAGGGCCTGGTTGGCGCTGATGCCCTGGTTGGTCTGGTTCATGAACTGCTCCGCCTCATCCAACAGCAGCTTGTTGAGCTGGAAAGCAGCCGCAGGTTGAAGACCGACTGTGCGCAGGTTGATCACACCGGTGAGATCCTGGGGTACCACCTGCACCTGCCGGCGGAAGAAGGCCAGCTGATCGTCGGTGGTGGCGCCCCTCGGCAGACCGGCGAAGGGGTCATTGAGGGTGCGCGCCCAGGCCACCTCGGGACGCAACCGGAAGAACACACGCTTCATCACCTCCGGAGAGGTGAGATAGACGGCAAGGAAACGACCGTCCTCCAGCGATCCGAGCATCGTGGGACCGGCGAGGATGCCCCCCAGCAGGGTGCCACCGGGCTGAGCCGAGGGAGCTTCCGGCAGGCGCACGATGAAGCTCGACTGGCTGACGTAGCGATTGCGGCCGATACCAAAGAAATAGAGGCCCGAACCCAGGGCCACCAGCATCGCCAGCAGCACCGGCAGCGGCACGCGTTCCACCTGTCGGAGAGGCTCGCGAAGGCGCTGACGCAAGCCGCCACTGGCCCCGGAACCGCCGCCATCTTCTTCCCCATCACCAAGCTGGTCTCCAGGGGCGCCCGCCAGGATTGTGCTGAGGCTGGCGCCCACAACCTGGCGCTTCGCATCCACGCGGGCCAAGAGGGGGTCTGCTCGCTCGGCCAGCCACCTGGCCCACCCGCGTGGATCGAAGCGCCCTTCACCGGAAAGCCGCCGCGAACGGAACAATTCTCTTGGCAGGGGTCTGTTGGAGGGTTCCAAGCTACGGCGTCATTCCTGAAAGAACTTTAGCAATAATAGAATATACTCGGCGAAACCTCACGACTGACCTTCACTGGAGACCTGGCCAAGTTCGTCAAGAACCAACGATTGCTCCGGGGCAAACAAGAGCTCTTCGTTGTTTCCATACACAAAAAGACCAAAACCGACTGAACTCAGCACCCAGAGCCAAAAATAAACAGCACTCACCCCTGGAATCGGATAAGCAGGATTGATGGCTGATCGCATCAGCTCCACGCCATGAGCCACAGGGTTCCACAAGATCCAAGGCCTAAAGACATCCGGGAATGTGTAAACCGAGAAAAAAACGCATGAGGTCCAGAGCAGGATCCGCCTCAGAAGCATCTTGATCATCCATCCCACCAGGGGCAGGCGCCGCCCGATCACCAAAGCACTGAGGCCCACACCAAAACCCAACAGACCCATGCCAACAAAAAGAAAAATCAGAGCTCCCGGGTCGTGAACAATCGGTCGCCACTCAAGAGCAGCCACACCAAGAACAAAAAGCAGCATCAACAAACCGAAGATCTGGCCAGTCAGCAGGGCATTGCCCATCAACGTATCAAGGGGACGGATACGACGATAGAAATAAAGCCTGGTCCCCTTTTTAACGCCCGCAAGAGCACTGATTGCCACATCAGAAAACATAAAAAAAGGAACAAAGCCTAGAGACAGCCAAAGCACCGGATTCATGTATTGCCCACCTCCTGAACTGCGAATAACAATGCGCAGCAGCGTAAAAGTGAGGATCAAGGCCAGCGGCTCCAAAAACACACCGGCCACTCCAAACAAGCCTCTTACTGAACGCAGCTGAAGCTCACGGTTGGCAACTGCGGAAACAATCTGAAACTGCAGCAGCGCCTTGGAGATCCAGCGAGAAAGAGCCATCAGGAAATCAGCGGAAAGATTGCAGCCAAAGGGTCAGAAGAGCTAGCGGCTTGGGGCATCGTGCAGAGGCCAATCCGGCACTGGAGGAGGCGTTGGCGCTGGCTTCAATGCCCTCGCTGTCTGCTTTACAGCATCGACAGGATTGGCAGGGGATGGTTGTTCAGGCTGATCGAGCATGCTCTCACCGCCTAGATCATCAATCAAATCATCCTCAGAGTCGTCGGCTTGGCTCGCCGACTCTGAGGCAGCAGCCAACAATCGAGCCGCCCGATTGCGCACCCTTTGGCGGCGATCAGTTTTCATCTGGAGGATGGTCTCCAATGCCAACTGGGAGCAATCCTGTGGGGTACCTTCATGAATGATCGCTCCATTCTGGAGAAGAATGGCACGATTGCAGTAATCAATGGCCAGAGCCTCCTGTTCATAGCCGAGCACCACCATTGCCCGGTCCTGAATGCGGCGCTCGAATACCTCACGAATGCGCACGGCAAGGGGATACAGGGAGCGGTGGTCCCAGGCGTGGTTCACCCTCCCCACCACGGAAACGTCAAAGTCGAAAGCCAATCCCACAGCCAGCTTGAGCAACTCACGCTGGGCACTTGACCAGGCACTCAAGGGAAGATGGAAGGTGTCTTCGTCGACCCCGGTGAGCTCCTGAATCAGCTGCAGGTTTTCATCCACATAACCCAACGGGCTGTACACCTCAGCCGCGAACAGAGCATTGAGGTAGCCAGAAAGATTGCGGTTGAACGTATCATCTGAACCCAGCGGCCAAGACACCGAAGCGTTGTGCACCAGAGTGCCCGCGTCCAGGGGCTGTACGCCACTGATGCAGTCCACCAGTGCGGCAGCGTCCGCGCGGGCGGTGCTGAACACCGCCAAACGGTCGCCAGGCTGCAGACTGAGGGAGATCCCGCTGAAGATCACGTCATCGGGACTGAGCGCCTTGGACTGGGCCAGCACTTTGGCCTTCACCCTGGCCCCTTCCCGAATCTCAATCAGGGAACCGGCCGTGGGGTCCGGAGCTGAACCAGGAATCGCGCCGATGGAAAGGGCTGCCATTCCCTCCGAATCCAGGCGAAGTCCTCCTGCACCCTACTGCAGTTATCTGACAGCCTGAATTGATCAGGTCAGTGCAACCGCTTCAGCCGTTGCTGGCGCACCAGCCAGGCTTCCGCCCTGCGGCGCAGACCCTTGTGACAGCGCCGCTCCATACGATCCAGAAGTTGGGTGAGAGCAAGCCTCAACACCGGCGCCAGGGGCCGGGCTGAGGCCGGCAGAAGCCCCCAGGCGGTGGCCTCCGCCTCCAACAGGGCGCCGCCTGCATCTCCCGGCCCTGTTGAGGAGCCGACTGTGGCATGGTCAACGGCGCGGATCCTGGCAGAAAGCCCCAGCTGCAACTGGGATTGCCACTCCCCCAGCCCCTCCACCCTGCAGGACAGCTGCTCCAGCTGCAACGCCTGATCGACAAACTCGGCCTTCAGGCGCACCTGGGGCTGAATCGTCCAGCGAGCAAACTGGTGTGGCCGTGAGTTGTAGGCATAGATCAGCGGTTCGGGATTGCTGAGTCGCTCAGGACTCAACAATCCCCGCAGGGGCCGGATGGGCTTGGAGAGAAAGGCCTCCACCTGGCTGGCTGTGGGCTGCGGCTCCAGCTGCAGAGGCACGCGGCAGAGGCGCACCAACTCCATTCTGAAACCCTGGGGCTGCTCGTTCACGACACGGGTGAGGCTGGATGGGACTCGACGGGGGGGGCCTCGGCGAACTGCGGCTCAGCGGGCAGCAGATCCTCCAACTCACACACCGGGAAGCGGTTGATCGCCTTGAGGGCACGGCGGGCGTTGTTGCGCAGCTGCTGGCTCACGGCCTCGCAGTAGGGGATCTGGGCCAACAGGTCCACGGTGCGGCGCATCACCCGAACCACGTCGCCCTCATCCAGGGAGGTGTTGGCGATCACCTCGCTCCAGCTGGCTCCGCTAGCCCAGGCGTGCACCAGGCCGGTGAGCTCTGGCTCCCACCAGATCGGGAAGGCCACCTTGGCCTGCTCCTGCTGGCGATCGAGCTGGCGCCGGATCGAGCGCAGGTCGTGCAGGGCCTCTTCCACAGCATGGGGCGGCGCCCAGGCGCACCACAGGTCGGGCCGGTTCACCTCGGTGGAGATGGCCTCCAGCACTGCGGCCAGCTCGGCCGGCTCGAGCTCGTCGAGGTGGCCACTCATCAGCGCCAGCCCCAGCCACAGTTCATTGTCGCCCCGCAACGCCGCCACGGTGCGCCCAACCTCTGTGGGCTCGAGCCCGTCGGCGCCGGCCAGCCCACCGAAGTGGCGCAGCACCTCGATCAGGGCCAGGAAGGTGTCCCAGTGGCGGTTGGAGCGAAAGTGGAGCAGCTGCTGGCGCTCCTCGATCTCGCCCTGCAGCTCTTCCATCCGCCGTCGGAATTTCTTGAGCTGCTTGCGATCGCCCCAGCGGTGGGCCGGGTGCAGCTCCAGCTCCTCCTCCAGC
>JBILDP010000129.1:0-6453 GCA_044352535.1 Prochlorococcaceae cyanobacterium | reverse complement strand
CGTGTGGAGCTCCGGGTGGGCCGCTTCCAGTGACTCCAGCTCCCGCAGCAAGCGGTCGTAGACCGGATCCTCCATGACCGGAGCATCCAGCACGTAGTAGGCGTGGGCGGCACGGTTCAGCAGCGCATGCAGCTCGGCGGCGCGGGCCCGCTGTTCAGGCGTCGCTGGGGTGGCCGTGGCGGCGGGGGTCATCAGCAAAGGCTGAACCGGGCCCCGCTCAGGCGGCAGCCACCTTCTGGATCCGGTCGATGCGCCAGGTGTCGTCCAGCTTCACGAAGGTGAAGTCGAGCGGCAGTTCCTCCTTGGCGTCGGTGAGCAGCTTCACGGTGAGGATCAGCTGGCCCTCCTGCAGCCGGGGCCGGCCGCTCTTGAGGTTGCGGTAGCGGTTGAGCTTGAGGCCGGCCAGGAACGCCAGAAACTGCTTGCGATTCACGTGGCTGCGGTAGTTCTTGGTGGTGAGCAGGTAGGCGCCATCCACCTGGCCGCTGGCGATCTGATTGAAGAACTGCTTGAGCAGCGGGTTGATGCCGCGGGCATTCAGCACCAGCTTCACCGCCGTGATCGTCCAGTAGAGGAGCAGGGCCCCGGCCCCAGCCAGCAGGGCCTTGGTGCCGATGCTGGTGACCAGAGCGGAGTCCATAGGCCGAGCGCACGCGGTTGAATGGCCCGTGAGTCTGACTGACAGAGCCGCCGGCGTGCCGCTCGAACCCCTCCTGCCGCTGTTTCACCGGCTCAACCGGGAGCACTTCGAGGGCTCCCTGGCGCCGGAGGGTCGCCCGCTGGTGACTGTGCGCTGGAGCGATGGCCGCATGCGCCGCAGCGCCGGGATGTATCGCTTCGGGCGTCGAGCCGATGGCAGCGACCTCAGCGAGATCGTGCTGTCGCGGCCCCTGTTGGAGCCCCTACCGCGGGAGGCCACCTGCAGCACGCTCTGCCACGAGATGATCCACGCCTGGACCCACCGGGTGCTCCAGGTGCGGGAGGTGCATGGACCCCACTTCCGCGCCCGCATGGGGGCGATCAACGCGGCCCAGGGCGAGTTTGTGGTGAATGTGCGGCACCGCTATCCGCTGCCGGGGGAAGCCGATGGTGCCCCGGGCTCACCGCCGGCCTACCGCTGGCTGGCCCGCTGCCCCCGCTGCGGCGTATCGGCCCCCTATCGGCGGCGGGTGAAGGGGCTGGCCTGCCGCGCCTGCTGCCTGCTGCACCATGGCGGCCGCTGGGATGCCAGCTGCCTGCTGGAGTTTGTGCAGGCGCCCTAAGGTCGCTTGAGCCAGCTGTTGCGATGGCCACCTTCCTTTGGACCCTGGAGTTCAGCGGCGTGGGGATCGCCCTCGTGGGTCTGCTGCGCGAGCGCTGGTTACAGAGCCGGCGCCGGTAGCGTTGCCGCATGGATCGGTTCAGCGACGACTACCGCCCCAGCTCTCGCCGCCGCGCTCCCGATGGGCTGGAAGACGGCCTGGATCGCCTGGTGACAGCCGGGCGTCAGCTGGTGGATGGCGTGTCGGGGGCCCGCCCTGGCTCGCGGCGGCGAGCTGGGGCCAGTGGCGGCGCGTCCCTGCCTCGGCTGGGGGAACTGGGCCGCTGGATGGAGGAGCGGCTGGATGGCCTGCTCGATGCCGACGATGAGGATTGGCGCGAACCCTGGCAGGAGGCGCGGCGTGAACCCATCGCCCGAGCTCAGGCTCCGGCTCCCCAGGCTCAGGCTCCGCCTCCCGAGCGTCCGCGGCGCCGGCCACTGGAGGCCATTTCACGGCGCGTGGAGCCGCCAGCCACCCTCGCCCTGCCTGCGGCAGGGGCAGACACTGGCGAATGGCCCGGCGACGATGCTTTCACCCTGCGCCGCTGGCAGCGCGATCCCCGCTCGCGGCAGGCCGAACGTGCTGACGAGCAGCCGCGAACAACGGACGTGCGGGGCGCAGGGCGCCCACTGCCGCGCTCCAGCCGCCGCCGCTGAGCTGCTACTGAGGCCACCACTGAGGCCGCTACTGAGAACGTGCCCACCCAAATCTCTCTAGCCTGCGACCAGTTGTGCTGACCCGATGAGCAGCCTGGTGGTGGTGGGCTTCCCCAAGGTGGAGGAGGCTGAACAGGTGCGCCGCGAGCTGGTGGACATCCAGCGCGAGCAGCTGATCGCCCTGGAAGATGCCGTGGTGGTGGAGCACGACAGCGAGGGTCAGGTGCACCTGCGCCAGGCCATCAACCTCACCGCCGCCGGCGCCCTGGGCGGCGGCTTCTGGGGCACCCTGGTGGGGCTGCTGTTCCTCAATCCGCTGCTGGGTGCAGCCGTGGGGGCCGGGGTGGGGGCCGCCTCCGGCTCGCTCTCCGATATCGGCATCAACGACAGCTTCATGCGGGAGCTGGGCGAAACCCTGCCCCGCGGCAGCGCGGCCCTCTGCCTGCTGGTACGCCAGGCCACCCCTGACCGGGTGGTTGAGCGACTGCGGGCCCATGCCCCCCACGCCAAGCTGCTGCGCACCAACCTGTCCCATACCGACGAGGACCAGCTGCATGAGCTGCTGGAGCGCGCGCGCAAACAGGCGGAGGCGCTGCGTCTGGCCTGAGCTCAGGCTGGCTGGGCCGGCCCCAGCCAGCGCTCCAGCTCAGGCGAAAAGACCTCCCGGATCACCGTGAGCTCCCTGCCGCCGCGGAAGAAGCGGTAGTGGCGGCTCCAGAACGGCCCGGACCGGCCGAAGCGCTCGTTCAACCAGGGAGCGTCGACCTGGGCCAGGCCATCCACCTCGCGAAACAACTCGGCCCGGCGAGCCGTGAGACTGCGCCAGATGGGCAGATTGCGCTCACGCAGGTTTGTTTCGGCCTGCTCCCTGTTCCACCAGCTCTCAGCCCAGGCCAGGGTCTGCCCACCGCAACAGAGCCACACCTGGCGGCGCAGCAGCGGTCCTTCGAGCTCACCGATTTCCGGGGGCGGGGGCCCACCAGCTGCCGCTGCCGAACCCGCCGCCGCGGTGGCCCCATCGTCCGCCATGGCGATCAGCTCAATCTCCACCGGTTTGCCGCTGAGGGATTCCAGATGGCGGGTGGGACTGCCATCGCCGAGCAGCAGCAACCGCCAGGGGCCCGTCAACAATTCATCCCCCGCGGCCGTCTTGCCATCGCTGAGATTCAGCTGCCAGCGGGGCTGGGGAGAAGGCAGCAGCGCGGCGGAATCCAGGCAGACCTCAACAGTGAGCGTTGTCATCCTGAAATTCTGGACAGCCCCGACACCCAGCTGCGATGCAGGAGACCCCACGCGGGTCAACGGGCACCTGTCGCTGGGAGGATGGAGCCATGGTGCACGTGCAGCTGATCCAGCACGCTCCCGGGGCTCCCGGCCTGCGTTGGCTCGGCCTGGGACCAGGCCTGCGCCCCAGCCGAGGCCTGCTCAAGCTTCAGCGACTGCTGGATAAACATGCGTTCTGGGCCAAGGGCCGCCGCCATGCCGAGCTGCGGCAACTGCTTTCCGGCAGCCAGGCAGTGGTGAGCCTCTGGCGAGGCAAGCGGATGGTGGGCTTTGGCCGTGCCACCAGCGATGGGCTCTGCCGGGCCGTGCTCTGGGACGTGGTGGTGGCCGGCGACCTGCAGGGCCGTGGGCTCGGCCGTCAGGTGGTGCAGGCCCTGCTCGCCGCCCCCGCCCTGCGCGGCGTGGAGCGCGTTTACCTGATGACCACCAACAGCGCAGGCTTCTACCGCCAGCTCGGATTCCGCAGCGCCGACCCCCAGGAATTGCTGGTGATCAGCGGCAGCGCAGAGGGGGCTGCAGCTCAACGCCACCCGGACGACGACGCCTCCGATTCAGAGCAGCCACTCAGCCTGGCAACGCCGCCATCAGGCTGCCCATCTCGAGGGCCTGCAGGCCATAGCTCCAGCCCAGGTTGCTCTTGATGCCGGCGCGCTCGAGGGCCTGCTGCAGGGTGTCGGTGGTGAGCACACCGAAGATCACCGGCACACCAGTGGCGCGGCTCACGGCGGCCACGCCCTTGCTCACCTCAGCCACCACCACATCGAAGTGGGGCGTGTCACCCCGGATCACGGCACCCAGGGTGATCACCACCTGGTAGCGGCCACTGGCAGCCAGCCGCTGTGCCACAAGTGGAATCTCGAAACTGCCGGGCACCCAGGCGATGTCGAGCTGGGAGCTGCTGGCCCCGGTGTCGATGCCATGGCGACCGAGGCAATCCAGGCAACCGCTCAACAGCTTGCCCGTCACCAGATCGTTGAATCGCGCCACCACGATGGCGATGCGCAGGCCGCTGGCGCCGGTGAAGGTTCCTTCGAAGCTGGCCACGTGTGCAGGACGCGAATCGAATCAGGCTACGCAGAGGACCTGAAGCGCTCAGGCCTGGCGTGGCGCTGATCCAACGATCAGACCACGAAGAAACTCATGCCCCAGTTGACCAGCACCAGGGCAACCCACACGATCCCGCCCAGCAGGATCAGACGGTTGGAGCGACCGCTGTCTTCGCTGCTGGCATAGAGCACCGGCACCGCCACGATCAGCGCAAACGACATCACCACCAGGGCCAGAACGGTGAGGGTGTTGAGGATCTGCATGGATCAGCAGCGGCGCTGGGCCGGTCAGTTGCGGGATTCTCACACGCAGACCCGGCACCTCTGCGCCCTTGCTTCACAACTCGATGCCGGGGAGCCGCCCATCCCCGTGCAGGCCGGCCCAAGCTGACCCCCGCAACCGAATCCGGCGCTCTGCAGGCAGCCGGGCCTGAGGCATCCCGGAGGGCTCCTGCCACCCGGCCTACGATCCCTGCAGCACCTGAACGTTTGTGGCCGCGGAAGCCGAGCAGCAGCTTTCGCTGATCAACGGTCTGGGGATCCAGGGGGATCTGTTTGGCACGGCCTGTGAGCACGCCGATGGCGTCAAGGCCGGCACAAACGGCGACCCGAATCAAGGCGAGCTCGACGCCGCGGCCCTGATCGAGGCGAACAGCCGCCCCCGCCGGCGGCGCGAGCCGGTGAGAGCGCCCCAGGCCGACTCTGGGGAAGACTTCAGCTCCAGCTCCGGCGGGCACGCGGCCGACGCCAACGGCAACCCCGACGCAAGCGCCGACGGCCCAGACTCCGACCTTCCCGCCTGGCACCACCACAGCCTGGTGGACCCCCAGCAGCTCACGCCGATGCTGCGCCACTACGTGGAGCTGAAGGCGGCTCACCCCGAACGGCTGCTGCTCTACCGCCTCGGCGACTTCTTCGAGTGCTTCTTCGAAGACGCAATCACCGCCTCGCGCCTGCTGGAGCTCACCCTCACCGGCAAGGAGGGCGGCAAGGCGATCGGGCGGGTACCGATGGCCGGCATCCCCCACCACGCCGCCGAGCGCTACTGCGGCGAACTGGTGCGCCGCGGCCACTGTGTGGCCCTCTGCGACCAGATCGAGGAGGCCTCAGCGCGGGGCCCGGCCAAAGGGGAGCTGCTCAAGCGCGAGATCACCCGCGTGATCACCCCCGGCACGGTGCTGGAAGAGGGCATGCTCGCCGCCCGGCGCAACAACTGGCTCTGCGCCGTGGTGTTGGAGGGTCCCGCCGGCCATGGGGATCCGGATCTGGCCGGCCTGCGCTGGGGCCTGGCGGTGGCCGATGTGAGCACCGGCGAGTTTCGGGTCACCGAGCGGGCCGGCAGCGACGCCCTGCACCAGGAACTGCTGCAGGTGGATGCCGCCGAGGTGCTCTGGCCCGGGGGCCTGGCAACCGGGAGCCCCGCCTGGTGCCCCGCCGGCCTGCTGCTCACGCCCCTGCCCCGCACGCCCTTTGAGGCGCCGGAAGCCATCGCCACCTTGAAGGGGCGCTTCGCCCTGGCCAGCCTCGATGGTCTCGGACTCGGGGAGCTGCCCCTGGCGATGCGGGCCGCCGGCGGGCTGGTGCACTACCTCGACGGCACCAATGGAGGCGCCAACCCCACCACCAGCGGCGCCCCCGCAGCCGGCGACCAGCCCCGGGTGCCGCTCGACCTGCCCACCAGCTGGCACGCCGGCGATGCCCTGGTGCTCGATGCCGCCACCCGCCGCAACCTGGAGCTCACCCGCACCCAGCTGGGTGGCCAGCTGCAGGGCTCCCTGCTCTGGGCGCTCGATCGCACCCACACCGCCATGGGCGGGCGCTGCCTGCGTCGCTGGATCGAGGCGCCGCTGGTGGATCGCGACGCGATCCTGGCCCGCCAGGGCGGCGTGAGCGAGCTGGTGGCAACCCGCCCGCTGCGTCTGGCGATCCGCCGGCTGCTGCGGCCCATGGGCGACCTGGAGCGCCTGGCCGGCCGGGCCGGTGCCGGCACCGCCTCCGCCCGCGACCTGGTGGGCCTGGCCGATGGCCTGGAGCGGCTACCCCTGCTGGCGGGCCAGCTGGGGAAAGCCACCAGCGTCCCCCTGCAGGCCCTGGCCCGCCCCTGGCCGGAGCTCGAGGCGCTGGCCGCCGAGCTGCGCCACACCCTGCTCGAGGCACCGCCCCTCT
>JBILDP010000128.1:0-6472 GCA_044352535.1 Prochlorococcaceae cyanobacterium | reverse complement strand
AGGCTCTGGTGCAGCTGGCGGAAGGCACTCTGGCGGGCGCCGGCCCCCTCGGCGCCGGCGTGCAGGCCCCACAACCCCTCCCAGTAGAAGTAGATCACCCCATGGCCGCGGGCCGTGGCCAGTCGCACCTTTTCGTTGAGCGTGGCCATGGTCGGCGTGCGACCGCCGAAGCCCGCCAGGATGCCGATCTCCACCGGCATCCCCCAGCCGCGGGCCTTCACCAGGGCCGGCTGGTTGAGGTCCTTGGCGAATCCCTCCACCGAGTAGGCATAGTTCTGCACGATCAGGTCGTCGATCAAACCGCCCACCGCCCACAGCTCCCAGTCCTGCAGCCAGTGGTTGTAGGCGAAGCGGAAGGGCCCGGGCGAGAGGCTGATCAGGGTGGGGTGAGCTGGGCTGATGGCCTTGGCTTTGCCCTTGGCCTGGCTGCTGGCTTTCGCTGCCGCCTGGGCGTCGAGCTGGCGCAACGACGCCCTCAGCTCGCGCAGCAGGTTGGTGAGCTGCTGGCGGCGCCAGCGCATCCAGAAGCGGTCGTTGGGGTCGTCGGGCGGTTCACGGCCCGTGGCCTGCCGGTAGAGCGCGCGGGTGTAGGGGTCGTAGCCCAGCTCCACCGGCCAGGCGAAGTGGTCGTCGAGCTGGATGCCATCCACGCCGCAGCGCTGCACGATCTCGCCGATCAAGCCGATGAAGCGCTGGCGCACCCCCGGGTGGGCCGGGTTGAGCCACACCATCGTGCGGCCATGCATCGCGTAGCCGGTGCTGCCGTCGCGCTTCTGGAGCACCCACTCCGGCTGCTGGCGCACCACCTCCGCGTCGGCGGGCTCCATCAGACCGTACTCAAACCAGGGGATCACCTCCAGGCCGCGGCGATGGGCCGCCTGGGTGAAGCGGCAGATCGGATCGAGGTTGGGGTTGGCCTTCACCAGCGCGGGCTCCATCGGTGCCCAGCGGCTGCGGTGGAAGGTGGTGCCGCGGCTCCACACGTTGGGGTAAAGGGTGTTGAAGCCAGCCGCCGCCAGTTCCGCCACGGCCCGCTCGATCCGCGCCGGGTCGTAGTAAAGGGGGCTGGGGCTGTTGGTGAGCCACACGCCGACGCGACGCGGCGGCTGGGCCTGAACGCCTGACGGCGCCGCCAGCGGCGCGGCCCCGAGCAGGGCGGCCAGCGCCAGATTGACGCTCACCGGCAACAGCGCCTTGAGCCGGGCGAAGCGACGCAGGCGAACCCTGGAGATCGGGATCTCTGCCGGATCCGGAGACCGGTTCAGCTGCGGGGCGCTCAGCGGAACATCGAGCTCACCGAGCTCTCCTCGTGGATGCGCCAGATGGCCTCGCCCAGCATGTTGGCCACCGAGAGCACGCGCAGCTGGGGGAAGTGGCGCTCCTGGGGAATCGGGATCGAGTTGGTGACCACCACCTCCTCGAACAATCCCGGCTCCGACAGGCGCTCCATCGCCGGGGGCGAGAACACAGCATGGGTGGCGCAGCAGAGCACGCGGGCGGCGCCACTGCGGCGCAGCAGCTTGGCGCCCTGGCAGATGGTGCCGCCGGTGTCGATCATGTCGTCGATCAGCACGGCCGTTTTGCCGGCCACATCGCCGATCACCGTGAGGCTCTCGGCCACGTTGTGGGCCGAGCGGCGCTTGTCGATGATCGCCAGAGGGGCGTCGTTCATCTGTTTGGCGAAGGCCCGGGCCCGCGCCACGCCGCCCACGTCCGGCGACACCACCACCACCTCGCCCAGGTCGCGCGTGCCGATGTAGTCGACCAGCACCGGCGAGCCGTAGATGTGATCGCACGGGATGTCGAAGTAGCCCTGGATCTGGGAGGAGTGCAGGTCCATCGCCAGCACCCGGTCTACGCCGCTCATGGTGAGCAGGTTGGCCACCAGCTTGGCGGTGATCGACTCGCGGCCGGCGGTCTTGCGATCGGCGCGGGCGTAGCCGTAGTACGGGATCACGGCAGTCACCTGGCGGGCGGAGGCCCGCTTGCAGGCGTCCACCATGATCAGCAGCTCCATCAGGTGATCGTTCACCGGTGCGCAGGTGGGCTGCACCAGGAACACGTCGCAGCCGCGGATTGATTCCTGGATCTGGATGTAGGTCTCGCCGTCGGCGAAGCGCTTGATCACCCGGGGGCCATCCGGCACGCCCAGGTAGGCACCGATCTCGCGCGACAGGTCGGGGTTGGAGGTGCCGCTGAACAGCCGCAGCCGGCGGGTGTCGTGGTTGGCCTGCTCACCCGCCTGTGCCAGCCGATCGGCGGTCAGAAAACTGGTCACGGCGGGCGCGGGCTCGTCGGCTGACCCCCGATCGTAGAAGCGTGCCGGTCCGGAGAGTGCAAACAACTATGACGTTTTCTGCATGACCATGTCTGGAGCTGAGCGAAGCCCGACCGGGCTGGTGGTTGTCGGCCACGGCCCGGCTGAGCTGGTGCGTGGGCTGCTGGAGCAGGCCGCACCCGAGCTGGCGGCGGCCCTGGCGCTTCCCTGGGCCGGCTTCCTCGACGCCGCCGAGCCCCATGCCGCCCTGGCCGAGCTGCCAGCCGGCCTGGTGGCCCTGCCCCAGGATCCCGGCCGCAGCCTGGCGGCGGGCGGCCATTGGGCCGAAGCCCTCGGGGCCTGGCGGCAGCCCGCCGTGGTGCTGCTGAGCGTGGACCAGGTGGAATCGGGATGGGCGGCTGCCAGCGTGGCCCTGCTGACCCAGCAGGGGGTGCCCCTGCTGGGCCTGGTGCAGTGGGGTGGGCCCTGGGACGCCCCGTTGCGGCGGCGGGAGCAGCTGCCCTGGCTCGGCTGGCTCACGCCGGAGCAGGCAGGTTTTGACGGCGATGCCGCCGGGCTGCGGCTGGCTCTGCGCCAGGCGCTGGGCCTGCGCTGGCATGCCCTGGTGGCGGATCAGGTGGCGGCGCGTGCGCCGGTGGCCTGATCCGGGCTCCGCTGGCCCGACTCAGGGCTCGCCGGCGCTGCCCGGCTCGGCCGCGGGCCAGATCGGCTCTGGGGCACCCTTGGCCAGTTCCCGCAGGCCGCCGCTGCCCTGGGGCCCCACGGGGGCGAGGGGCAGCTTGCGCCACTCCACGTTGTTCGTGGAGCTCAGGCCCCTGGCGAGCAGGCTGAGCAGTTCCGGTTCACCCAGGTTGGTGTTCACCTGGCCCTGCATCATCTGGGTGAGGCCCTGCAGCCGCTCGAGTTGGTGCGGCATGGCCAGTTCGCGCAGCAGGCTCTGGCTCACCTCCAGGTGCTGCTCCTGGCGGCTCTCATCGGGCCGGCGCGGATCGCGATAGCGGGCCAGGTGCTCGAGCGCCTCGCCCTTGAGTCGCTGCAGGCCGGCCTGCAGGTTGATGGTGAGCCCCTGGCTTTTGTCGCGGTAGCGCATCACCGCCGGTGGGTTGGTTTCCACCGACCCGAGGCCCTCGGCCAGGGCCCGCAGGCCGCCGCGGCTGAGCACCAGATAGCGGTCGGGGTCGTTCGGGCCGAGGTCGAGCAGCTCGCGCACGGCATCGGCGGTGAGCGCCGGCCCGCCCTGGCGGTAGAGGGTGCCCAGGGCCTGAGGCCGCTTCTGGCCGGGCAGTTGCACCGCCAGGCTGGTGGGCAGAGTCAGCACCTGCAACGGGCCGTTGGGGTTCACCCGCACCAGCAGCAGCGCATCGGCATTGGCCGGCCCGGCGGGGGCCGCCCGGTTGACGCGATCGCCGATGCGGTCGCTGTCGACGCCGATCACCAGCACGGTGATGGCGCGGCTGGGGGGCTTGGCCAGATCGGCGGGCTGGCGGAGCTCCTGGGTCTGGTGGCTGCGATCAGCCCTGGGCCAGAGCATCCCCAGCAGGTTCAGCGCCGCCGCCACGCCAACGCCGGCGACCGCCAGGCGCAGGGCGATTCGCACCCGGGTTCTGGAACTGGCTGGCAGGCGGGCCATCGCGGCGGAACCACGGGCAAAGGCACACCACTTTGGCCCACCTGCCGCGGTTGTACCCGATAGGTTGAGCCCCTTGGATCCGGCCAGTCCGTTGCCTGCCAGCCCCGCCCCCCGCGCCGCCGCCGGGTCAATACCCCACGACCCAGGGCTATTGCCCCACGACCCAGGGCTGTTGCCCCACGACGCAGGGCTGTTGCCCCACGACAAAGCCAGGCCCCTGGCCAAGGGCAGCGTGTATCCCGCGAAAGACCTTTGCAGCCAGTGCGGCCTCTGCGACAGCCGCTGGGTGGCTTATGTGAAGAGCAGCTGCGCCTTTCTCGAGCAGCGCTTCGAGGCGATGGAGGAAGCGGCGCATGGCCGCAGCCGCGACCTCGACAACGACGACGAGCTCTACTTCGGCGTGCAGCAGCGCATGCTCACCGCCCGGCTGCGCCAGCCCCTGGAGGGCGCCCAGTGGACCGGCATCGTGAGCCGCATCGGTGTGCGCGCCCTGGAAACCGGCCTGGTGGACGCCGTGCTCTGCGTGGGCCAGAGCGACAGTGACCGCTTCACCCCCGTGCCGCGCCTGGCCCGCAGCCCGGAGGAGGTGCTCAGCGCCCGGGTGAACAAGCCCACCCTCTCGCCCAATCTGGAGGTGCTCGAGCAGCTGCCCGGCAGCGGGATCAAGAGGCTGCTCGCGATCGGCGTGGGCTGCCAGATCCAGGCCCTGCGCGCCGTGCAGCCCACCCTGCCGCTCGATGAGCTCTACGTGCTGGGGCTGCCCTGCGTCGACAACGTGTCGCGCCAGGGGCTGCAGACCTTCCTGGAGAGCACCGTGAGCTCCCCGGACACGGTGGTGCACTACGAGTTCATGCAGGACTTCCGCATCCACTTCCGCCACAGCGACGGCCGCGAGGAAACGGTGCCCTTCTTCGGGCTCGACACGCCGAAGCTCAAGGACGTGTTCGCCCCCAGCTGTCTGAGCTGCTTCGACTACACCAATGCCGGCGCCGACCTGGTGGTGGGCTACATGGGCGCCATGTTTGGGCGCCAGTGGCTCACGGTACGCAACGCCAGGGGCCAGCAGTTGCTCGATCTGGTGGAGGCGGAGCTGGATGTGGCGCCCGTGACCAGCCAGGGCAACCGCCAGGCGGCGGTGCAGCAGGGCATCGAGGCCTACGACAAGGCGGTGAAGCTGCCCCTGTGGCTGGCCAGGCTGATCGGCCTGGTGGTGGAGCGCTTCGGCCCGAAGGGCCTGGAATACGGCCGCTTTTCAATCGATTCCCACTTCACCCGCAACGCCCTGTGGCTGCGCCGCAACCATCCCGAAAAGGTGGCGGCCCACATTCCGGCCTTCGCCCAGAAGATCATCAGCCGCTACCGGCTGCCCGGCGCTTGACGCCGCACCAGCGCCGCGCCGGGGTGTTGCTGCACCCCACGGCCCTGCCGGGGCCGGGCCCAGTGGGCACCATCGGTGCCGCCGCGCACCAGTGGCTGGAACTGCTGGGGCGCCAGGGCATCGGCGCCTGGCAGCTGCTGCCCCTGGCCCCCACCGACAGCACAGGCTCGCCCTACAGCTCCCCCAGTGGCTCGGCCCTCAACCCCGCCCTGCTCGATCCCGAGGGGCTGGCGGCCTCCCGCACTGAGACCCCGGAAAGGCGGCGGGCGTTTCGGCGCTGGCGGCGGCGTGAGCGCAGCTGGCTGCGCGACCACTGCCGCTTCATGGTGTTGCGCCGCCTGCACGACGGCGCGCCCTGGTGGCAGTGGCCGGCCGAGCTGGCCCAGCGCCGGCCAGGGGCCCTGCGCCGCTTCGATCGGGCCCAGGCCGCGGCCCTGGAGGCCGAAGCGCTGCAGCAGTGGCATCTGCAGTGCCAGTGGCAGGCCCTGCAGCACACGGCCCGTGAGCAGGGGGTGCAGCTGATCGGCGATCTGCCCTTCTACGTGGCCCACGACAGTGCCGATGTGTGGGCGCGGCCGGGTCTGTTCAGCCTGGGCCGGGGTGGCGCCCTGGAGGAGCAGAGCGGCGTGCCGCCCGACTACTTCTCAGCTACCGGCCAGCTCTGGGGCACGCCCGTGTATCGCTGGAGCCGGCACCTGCTCAGTGGCTTCCGCTGGTGGCTGGCGCGGCTGGAGCGGCAGCTGGAACTCTTCGATCGGGTGCGGCTGGATCACTTCCGCGCCCTGCAGGCCTACTGGAGCGTGCCGGGTGGGGATGCCACCGCTGAGCATGGGCGCTGGCAGCTGTCGCCGGGCTGGTTGCTGCTGGGGTTGCTGTGGCTGCGCTGCGGCCTGCGCGGGCAGCTGCAGGCCGGCCGGCTGCGCCTGATCGCTGAAGACCTGGGTGTGATCACCCCGGCGGTGGAGTCGCTGCGGGATGGCTTCGGCCTCAGTGGCATGAAGATCCTCCAGTTCGCCTTCGACGGCGACCCGGCCAATCCCTACCTGCCGGCCAACATCCATGGTGCGGCCTGGGTGGTGTACACCGGCACCCACGACAATGCCACCAGCCTGGGCTGGTGGCGGCAGCTCGACGGCGAGGCGAGGGGCCGGGTGGAGGCGGCAGTGGGTGCGCCGGTAACGGCTCC
>JBILDP010000127.1:0-6474 GCA_044352535.1 Prochlorococcaceae cyanobacterium | reverse complement strand
CAGGCTGAGGACGTCTTCGCTGAGAACCACTTGAACGCGCTTGGCCATGGGAGTACGGAGAGGGTTTCTGAACGCGAGCCGATCGGTCAGCCTACGTGAGCGGGCTGGCGCCGGGGGCTGCTGCCCGCGGTAGGCGCACGTTGGTGGCCAGGCCGAGGCGGCGCATCAGGCGGATGTGCTGCCAGGTGAGGTCGATCTGGCGGCCGAAGCCGTGGCGGGCTGAATGGGGGAAGGCGTGGTGGTTGTTGTGCCAGCCCTCACCGAAGGTGAGTGCCGCCACCCAGGGATTGTTGCGGGAGCCGTCGCCGCTGGCGTGGGCCACCTCACCCCACAGGTGGGTGGCGGAATTCACCAGCCAGGTGCAGTGATACACCACCACCAGGCGCAGCGGGATGCCCCAGAGCACCAGGGCCCAGCCGCCGGCGCCGGTGATGGTGCCGATCCAGAACAGCAGCCCGGCCAGGGGCAGCTGCAGCAGCAGGAACCAGTTGTTCAGCCAGCGGTAGTAGGGGTCGTTGGTGAGGTCGCCGGTGAGCCGGGGCACGGCGCCCATGGCCGGAATGGTGGTGAACATCCAGCCCATGTGGCTCCACCAGAAGCCCTTGAGGCTGGTGTGGTGGTCCACCTCCGTATCGCTGAACTTGTGGTGGTGGCGGTGCAGGCCCACCCAGTCGATCGGACCGTGCTGGCAGCTCAGGGCGCCGCAGGTGGCGAAGAAGCGCTCCAGCCACCGGGGCACGCGGAAGGCGCGGTGGCTCAGCAGCCGGTGGTAGCCGATGGTCACGCCCAGGCAGGCGGTGACCCAATAGAGCACCAGGAAGCTGGCCACGGCCGGCACGCTCCAGAAGCGGGGCAGCAGGGCCACCACCGCCAGCACATGGATGGCCACCATGAAGGCGATCGTGCCCCAGCGGGTGCCGCGCTTGATGGCCGGCGCGGGCTCGCCGGCGCGGGTCTGGTGCAGGGCCGCGGCCCTGCGGATGCCGTTGGCGCCGCCGTTGATGAAGGCGGGGCGGCGGGTGCTGCTGGCAGCAGCGCCGGCCGTGCGCCCAGAGGCGCCGCGGCGGGCAAGGGGTGTGGCGGCCATGACGGACCGACTCCTGATGTATCGCTACGATGGTAGCAATACGAATCCGGATCGCGCGGGGCGGCTGAGTCGATGGGCTATCGAGATGATCTCGCTGCCGGCCGCGTGGCCTTCGCCCACCTGATCCGGCTCTGGCATGAGCGCAATGGCTGGAGCCACAAGGTGTTGCCGGCCCTGGCCGAGGCCCTCGACCTGGGCCGGGTGCACAACAGTCAGATCTCGATGCTGCGCAACGGCAAGCTCGCCTCGCCCGGGCCGGAGGTGTTTCTGGCCCTGGGGCGGGTGAATCAGTTGCTGGCGGCTGAGGTGTCTGGTGGCCAGCTGAGTGCGGCGCTGCGGGCCCGCCTTACCGGTGAGCCTGAGCTGGTGGGGGCGCTGGAGATGTCGGCCCTGCCGGTGCGAGATGAGGCCGCGCCGGTGCTCGGCCCGGGGGAGCTCCTGGAGGTGTTCATCGGGCTGCGGCCGCCGCCGCCGGCCTTTGATCTGCGCATCGCCGACGCGGAAGCGGCGGATCTGAGCGCTGCCCTGGCCGAGCTGTTCACCGCTGGGCAGCCCTGGCGGCTCTGCCGCGACACGGTGTTGGCGGCCTATCCGGTGGCCAAGCGCCAGCGGCGTGAGCGCTTCGCCGAGGTGATGGCGGGCCAGTGCGACTACAGCGCCGCCGAGCTCAATGCCGAGCTGCCCGATCTGCGCCGCACCCTGGCGGCCCTGGGGGCGGCGGGGGAAGACGAGCTGGGGGCCGATCAGTTTCTTGAGTTGCTGCGCAGTCAGGCCAGCCGGTTCAGAGCAGCGGCTGCGTCCCCGCGCGTGGACCTCGCGGAAGCGATTCGTGCCCAACTGGGCTCTCCTTCGCCAACCCGGCCTGGCGGCGGTGGCGGAGCCCGGTCTCAGCCGGGTGTCCCGTAGCTGCCTCTCTGCACGTAGCGCGCCATGCGGATGCGCCTGGCCCAGCCGAGGGCCCGCAGCAGCCGGATGTGCTGCCAGGTGAGGTCGAACTCAAACCAGCGCAGGCCGTGGCGGGCCGAGTGCGGAAAGGCGTGGTGGTTGTTGTGCCAGCCCTCGCCGAAGCTCAGGATCGCCACCCACCAGCAGTTGTGCGAGAGGTCGGGGCAGTCGAAGTTGCGGTAGCCGCAGAAGTGGGTTGCCGAATTCACCAGCCAGGTCACGTGGTACACGAGCACCAGGCGCAGGGGGATCGCCCACAGCACCAGGCCCAGGCCACCGCCGTGCACCCCCGCCAGCTCGCCATACCAATAGAGCGCGGCGCCAAGGGGCAGCTGCAGCAGCAGAAACCAACGGTCCAGCCAGCGGTAGACAGGATCCGCCTGCAGGTCGCCGGTGAGCCGGCCCACGTGCTTGAGGGCAGGGATCTCGTGCAGCATCCAGCCGCTGTGGGCCCACCAGAGGCCGCGGGCGGCGTCGTGGTGGTCGTTGGGCTGATCCGAGAACTTGTGGTGGTGGCGGTGCAGGCCCACCCACTCAATCGGGCCGCTCTGGCAGGCCAGTGCCCCCATCAGCACCAGGATGCGCTCCACCCACTTGGGCGCCTCGAAGCTGCGGTGGGTCAGCAGCCGGTGCAGGCCCAGGGTCACGCCCAGCACCGTGACCCAATAGAGCACCGCCAGGGCGATCAGCCCCTGCCAGCTCCAGAACATCGGCAGCAGCGCCGCCACGGCCCCCACGTGCATGGCCAGCATGAAGCTGGTGGTGCCCAGCTTGTGCTTGCGCTGCCGCGGCGGCAGCGGTGGCCGCGGGGCGGTGAGGGCGGCGCGCTGACGCTGCTCGCGGCTGCTGGGCACCTGAAGCACCTGGGCGGTGGTCGGGTCTGGTGCTGCGCTGCTGGCGCCTGAGCCGTTGCCGGCTGGGCCGCTCACGGACGGTTGGGGAGTGAAAACCAAGTCGGAGATCTCCGCGGTGGGCGCCCTGGGCGCAGGGCCTGCGACGAGGTGGCGCTGCGGCAACCCGAGGCGGGCATGCAAATTTATGACTGACGGTGCTGCACCCTGGCGCTGCCGGCCTCTGGCGTGAGTCATGGGGCCAGGTGGCTGAGGCTTCGAGCGGGCTGTGCTCAGAGCGGGCTGTGCTCAGGGGGCGCGGCTGATGGGGAGTGGCTGAGGGGCTGTGACTCAGGGGATGTTGCTCAGGGAGCGCGGGGCGGGCAATAGGGGCAAGCCCTGGCGGTTGATCCCATGAAAGCCATGGTCGATACAGGATCAGCTCTCCTGTAAATAACAGGATCGTTAATGGGATGACTTGCAAGGCGCGCTCAGGCGCTTCTGCGGTGGCGTCGACATCGGGGCTTCCGCCGGGCGTCGGCCGCTCCCGGGCGGCGCCTGCGTTGGTGCGGGTTGGCTCTGGCCCGCAGGGGCAGGATGGACCGTTCCGCCCGATCCGTGCGTGATGCCCACCACTGCGAGCTCCGCTGGCGCGAAGAGTTCCGGCGCGGACCCAGGCCGCGACTGCAGGGCCTGGGCTGCCGAGCGCGTGGCGGCGGCCCAGGCGCGCATCGCCCCGCTTGCCGAGCGCCACACCGCCGCGGTGCAGCGGCGGCTGGAGCGGGTGCTCGAGGCCTTTGCGACCGAGCGGGTGGGGGTGCAGCACTTCGCCTCGGTGAGCGGCTACGGCCATGGCGACCAGGGCCGGGAGGTGCTGGATCGGGTGTTCGCCCGGGTGCTGCAGGCCGAGGCGGCGGCCGTGCGGCTGCAGTTCGTGAGCGGTACCCATGCGATCGCGGCGGCCCTGTTCGGCGTGCTGCGGCCCGGTGATCGGCTGCTGGCCCTCACCGGCCGCCCTTACGACACCCTCGAGGAAGTGATCGGCATCCGTGGCAGTGGCCAGGGGTCGCTGGCGGAGTTCGGCATCACCTACGACGAACTGGAGCTGCTGCCCGATGGCGGCATCGACTGGGAGGGGCTGGCGGATGCCCTGGCCGTGCCCACGCGCATGGTGTTGATCCAGCGCAGCTGCGGCTACAGCTGGCGGCCATCGCTGGCGGTGGCCGAGATCGGGCGACTGGCAGAGCGGGTGAAGGCGATCCAGCCCGATTGCCTGGTGTTCGTCGACAACTGTTATGGAGAGCTGGTGCAGGAGCTGGAGCCCCCGGCCGTTGGCGCCGACCTGATCGCCGGCTCGTTGATCAAGAACCTGGGCGGCACGATCGCCCCCACCGGCGGCTATGTGGCCGGCCGCACCGAGCTGGTGGAGCAGGCCTGCTGCCGGCTCACGGCCCCGGGCATCGGCAGCGAGGGGGGCACCAGCTTCGATCTCAATCGGCTGCTGTTTCAGGGTTTGTTTCTGGCGCCCCAGATGGTGGCCGAAGCCCTGATCGGCGCCGAGCTGGTGGCCCAGGTGTTCAGCGACCTGGGCTTCGCCACCAATCCGGCGCCCGGAGCGGAGCGCAGCGACGGTATCCAGGCGGTGCGGCTGGGTTCGCCCGAGCTGCTCAAGGCGGTGTGCCGCGCTTTCCAGGCCGCCTCACCGATCGGCGCCTATCTCGATCCGGTGCCGGCGCCGATGCCGGGGTATGCCAGCGAGCTGGTGATGGCCGGCGGCACCTTCATCGACGGCAGCACCAGCGAGTTTTCCGCCGATGCCCCCCTGCGGGAGCCCTACGTGCTCTACGTGCAGGGCGGCAGCCACCGCGCCCACATCGCGCTGGCTCTTGTGCGGGCTCTCACCGCCTTGGCAGAAGCGCGCCTGGTTCCGACAAACTGACCAGACTCCAGCCCCGCTGCCGGGCTCCCGCTCCTGTCTCCGCCATGGCGCTTTCTTTCCCCGACGATCGCCGCTACGCCGACAGCCATGAAACGGTGCGGCCCGAGGGCGAGCTGGCACGGCTGGGCCTGAGTGCCTTCGCGGTGGACCAGCTGGGCGACATCGTGTTCGTGGAGCTGCCGGAGGTGGGCGCCACGATCGACCAGGGCCAGAGCTTCGGCACCGTGGAGTCGGTGAAGGCGGTGGAGGAGCTGGTGGCGCCGATCAGCGGCACCGTGGAGGCCCGCAACGAGGCCGTGCTGGCCAGCCCCGAGGAGCTGCAGAGCGATCCCTACGGCGAAGGTTGGCTGCTGGTGGTGAAGCCGACCGAGCCCACCCAGCTGGAGGGCCTGATGGATGCGGCCAGCTATGCCGCCAAGGTGCAGGCCTCGTGACGGCCTCGCAACAGATGGTCGCTCACCCCATGCCCTCTCAGGAGATGACTGCCAACGTTCCGCCCGGACCGTTCTGGGCGCGGCACATCGGGCCCAGCCCCGCCGAACAGGCCCAGATGCTGGCGGAGCTGGGACTGGAGAGCTTGGAGCAGCTGGCCGAGCAGGTGGTGCCGGCCGATCTGCTGCTGCCGCCGGAGGCGGCCATCGCCGGGCTGCCTGAGCCGTGCGGTGAGGCCGAGGCGCTGGCGGAGCTGGCGGCGATCGCTGCCCAGAACAGCGTGGTGCGTTCGCTGATCGGCCAGGGCTACTACGGCACGGCCACGCCGGCCCTGATCCAGCGCCATGTGTTCGAAAATCCCGCCTGGTACACGGCCTACACGCCCTACCAGGCCGAGATCGCCCAGGGCCGCCTCGAGGCCCTGCTCAACTTCCAGACGCTGATCAGCGAGCTCACCGGGCTGCCGATCGCCAACGCCTCGCTACTGGATGAGGCCACCGCCGCGGCTGAGGCCCTGGCCCTGGCCCTGGCGGTGTGCCGCCGCAGCGGTGCCCGCCGGTTCCTGGTGGACCGGGAGGTGTTGCCCCAGACCCTGGCGGTGCTGCAGACCCGGGCTGAGCCCTTGGGGATCACCCTGGAGCTGGTGGATGCCGAGGCGCTCAGAGCTCTGCCTGCCGATGCCTTTGGCCTGCTGTTGCAGTTGCCGGGCCGGCGCGGCCGGCTCTGGAATCCTGAGCCCCTGCTCCAGTCCGCAGCAGCGGCTGGCGTGATCAGCGCCGTGGCGGTGGATCCCCTGGCCCAGGTGCTGCTGGCGCCGGTGGGTGAGCTCGGTGCCGACATCGCCATCGGCAGTGCCCAGCGCCTGGGCGTGCCGATGGGTTTCGGTGGGCCCCATGCCGCCTTCTTCGCCACCCGCGAGGCCTTCAAGCGCCAGATCCCCGGTCGTCTGGTGGGGCGCTCGCTGGACGCCGAGGGCCGGCCGGCCCTGCGCCTGGCCCTCCAGACCCGCGAGCAGCACATTCGCCGCGACAAGGCCACCAGCAACATCTGCACCGCCCAGGTGCTGCTGGCGGTGATGGCCGGTTTCTATGCCGTGCACCACGGCCCCGAGGGCCTGGAGGCGATCGCCCGCCGCATCCACGGCCTGCGTGAGGCCCTGGTGGCCGGGCTGGAGGGCCTCGGGCTGCCCGTGCTGGCCGGCCCCGGCTTCGACACGGTGTGGCTGCCGGTGGAGCCGGCTG
>JBILDP010000126.1:0-6514 GCA_044352535.1 Prochlorococcaceae cyanobacterium | reverse complement strand
GGCCTGGCGGAGAGCAAGAGCGAGCGCACGGCCACCGCCATGCTCGATTGGTTCGTGGCCGAGCAGCTCCAGGAGGAGGCCGAGGCCCGCTTCGTGCTCAAGCGGTTGCGGCTCGCCGGCGACAACAGCGCTGCCCTGCTCCTGCTGGATCAGCAGTTCCTCGAAGGCACCGCCCTGGCCCACGTGAAGGGCACGGGCTCGCTCACGGTCGCCTGAGCCCGGCGTCGCTCCCGTTCCGCTTCTGCCCTCCCCTGCCCGTTCCGCCATGACCACCAGCCGCTCCCGTCGCCGCCAGGGCCGCCACTGGCAGCCGCCCTGGCGCCGGGGGCCTGGTTGCCATGGCGGCTCACTCGGCGAGCAACGCCGCAGCAGCGCTGTGACCGTGGCCCTGCTGGGACTGCCCAACACCGGCAAATCAACGCTCTACAACCGGCTCACCGGTGGGAACGCGCAGATCGCCAACTGGCCCGGCCTCACGGTGGAGTTGCTGCGCGGTGCCATGCCGCCTGACCGCAGCGGCCACGACTATCAGCTGGTGGATCTGCCCGGCATTCACGACCTGAGCGGCAGCAGTGAAGACGAGGCGGTGGTTCAGCGCTTCCTGCGCCACACGCCGCCCGACCTGCTGCTGGTGGTGCTCAATGCCAGCCATATCGCCAGCCAGCTGCGCTTCCTGTTGCAGCTGCGGGCCCTGGCCATTCCCACGGTGGTGGCGCTCAACATGAGCGATGAGGCCAGGCGCTTCGGCATCACGATCGATGCCATTGGCCTGGGTGTGGCCCTGGGGATGCCGGTGCTGGCCGTGAGTGCCCGCCGCAACCAGGGCATCCACGAGCTGATCGACCGGGTGCATCAACTGGGTGAGGCCCTCGGCGTTCCCCATGAGGCTGATCTCAATCAGGCCCTGGCTGAGATTCCCCAGGAGTGGGTGGATGGCCTGCTGGCCGCGCATGTGCAGCTGCCGCCCCGGTTGCGCAACCGCCGCACCCGCCAGGTGGATCGGCTGCTCCTGCACCCACTGGTGGGCCTGGTGTTGTTTCTCGGCATCGTGCTGGCCCTGTTCCAGCTGCTCTACGCGGTGGGTGCTCCGGCCCAGCAACTGGTGGGCAGCGCCATCGACTGGATCCAGAGCGCCCTCCTGGAGCCGGCTCTGGTCGCACTCAACACACCGCCGTTGCTATGCGACTTTCTGATTGATGGCGTGTGGCTGGGGGTGGGCACGGTGGCCGCCTTCCTGCCGATCATTTTCCTCTTCTACCTGGTGCTCGCTGTGGTGGAAGACTCCGGCTACCTGCCGCGGGCGGCCTTCCTGATGGACGGCTTCATGCGCTGGCTCGGGCTGGATGGCCGCGCCTTTGTGCTGCAGGTGATCGGCTTCGGCTGCAACGTGCCCTCGATCATGGGCACGCGGGTGATCCGCGACCGGGGCATGCGCCTGCTGTCGATGCTGGTGATCCCCTTTGCCCTCTGTCAGGCCCGGCTCACGGTGTTCCTGTTCATGGCCGACGTGTTCTTCCCCAGGCCCTGGTGGGCACCGGGACTGGTGGTGTTCGCCTTTTACGTGCTCAGTTTCGTGGCCGTGGTGATCACCGGCCTGCTGTTCAAGCGGGCCTATCCCAGCCAGGAGGCCTTCGTGCTGGAGCTGCCGCCCTATCGCACCCCCAGCCCGAGCACCATCCTGCGCCGCGGCTGGACCCAGATGCTCAATTTCATGGCCACCACCCGCAGCTTCATCGTGCTGGGAGCCGCGGCGATCTGGCTGCTCACCCACCTGCCGCCAGGAGCGGCGGCTGGCAGCGGGGCCACCATCGCCGATGGGATCGGCGGGCTGTTCCAGCCGCTGCTGGCGCCGATCGGCATGAATCCAGCGCTCACCGTGTCGCTGTTCTTCGGCTTCATCGCCAAGGAGATCCTGCTGGGGGCGATGGCGGTGATCTACAAAACGAGTGAGGCAGGCCTCGGGGGTGTGATCGGCGGCCTGATCACCCCGCTGCAGGCGCTCAGTTTCATGACCTTTGTGCTGCTCTACACCCCCTGTCTGGGCACGGTGGCGGCCCAGCTGCAGGAATCGAAGAGCCGCAAGTTCGCCCTGCTGTCGCTGGGCTGGTCGCTGCTGCTGGCCTGGCTGCTGGCCCTGGTGGTGTTCCAGGGCGGCCGGCTGCTGGGCTTCAGCTGATCTGAGCGGCCCCTGGCCGGATCAGGGCTGGCAGGGTCGCACGTTCATTTCGCGGGCGTGCTCGTGGCGCAGCATGAATTCCAGAAACCCGCAGGCCAGGTGCAGGATCCCGCCGGGCCTACCGCGGCGCACCACCTCGATCTCCGCCCCCGGCTGCACGCCCAGCGCCCGCAGGCGCTGCACCAGCACCGGATGGGCCGGCAGTGTTTCCAGACGCACCCTTGCCCCCTGCTTGACGTTGCTCAACGGCATGGCTCGCTCAACGGCATCGTGATGAAAAGATTCTCGGATGCGCCGGGGCTGATGGGCCTTCGCCTCTTGTGCCAAATGGCACAAGAGCAGGCACGGAAAGCCACCCCCTGGATTGACTGGGTTTGAGAACGGTTATCATTCAATCCCGATGGGCCTGGCTGCTTTCGGGGCGCTGTTGTTCTCTCTGTGGTCTTTTGATGCGGTCTTTTCAGCAGCGCGTGCTGGCTTTGGCGGGGTGGGGCGTGCTGGCTCCCGCAGCGGCCGGTGCCTCGGAGCTCAATCTCGAAGCCGTTCACCGCTATGCCGCTGGCTCTGCCGGTGCCGACCAGGTCACCAGCATCAGTCAGTTCTCCGACGTGCGCCCCACCGATTGGGCCTACCAGGCCCTGAACAACCTGGTGGAGCGTTACGGCTGCGTGGCCGGCTACCCCGATGGCAGCTACCGGGGTGGCCGCGCCATGACCCGCTTCGAGGCGGCAGCCCTGCTGAACGCCTGCCTGGATCGCGTCACCGAGGTGACCGACGAGCTCAAGCGTTTGATGGCTGAGTTTGAGAAGGAACTCGCCGTGCTGAAGGGGCGCGTGGATGGCCTGGAGGCGAAGGTGGGTGAACTGGAAGCGAGCCAGTTCTCCACCACCACCAAGCTTGCCGGGCTTGCCACTTTCGTGATCGGTGGCGTGAGCAACAATCCTGCCGGTGAGCAGGTCACGTTCAACTACGACGTGCAGCTGAATCTCGACACCAGCTTCACCGGCAGAGATCTGCTGCGTACGGTGCTGCGGTCGGGCAACTTCGACGGCGTTCGCAATGCCTTCGGTGGCGGACTGTCAACCCTGGAGATCGCCTTCCAGGAAGAGGGTGGCCCGGATGTGGTGGGCATCGATAAGCTCTTCTATCAGGTTCCTTTAGGTCAGTCCCCGATCGGCGGCCAGTTCACCGCCACCCTTGGCGCGCGAGTGGGCCAGGAAGACATGCTGGCTCTCTGGCCCAGTGCCTATCCCAGCGACACCATCCTCAACGTGCTCACCCTCAACGGGGCACCGCTGGCCTACAACAAAAACCTGGGCCCTGGCCTGGGCCTGTGGTGGCAGAACAACGGTTGGAGTGTGAGTGCCAACGTTGTCGCGGCCAATGGGGCCGACTCCAGAGCAGGGATGTTCAACAATGATTCGGCCGGCACTAGCACGGTGCAGCTGGGGTATGGCCAGGAGAACTGGGGCATCGCCGCGATGTACTCCTACGTGGAAGGCGGCGTCGGCGTGCCGGGTGCCTCCCCCTTCATCACCACCCAGATTGAAGAGGATGGAGCGAATACCAATGCCTTTGGCATCAGCGGCTTCTGGCAACCAGCCGAGAATGGCTGGATTCCCTCGATCAGCGCTGGCTATGGCGTGAACAGCAGCTCCGGGGGCGATCTGCGCACCAGCCAGTCGTGGATGGTGGGCCTGCAGTGGAGCGATGTGCTGGCCAAGGGCAACAGCTTTGGCATGGGCGTGGGACAGCCGGCCTTTGCCACCGCCACCCGCCAGGGCGCGGCCACCGAAGCGGGTGTGTGGGCCTGGGAATGGTGGTATCAGTGGCAGCTGACCGATGCGATTTCGCTGACGCCGGCCTTCTTCTATCTCAACAACCCTGGTGGAAATGAGGGCGGCCAGGATCAGTTCGGCGCCCTGATCAAGACCAGCTTCCGCTTCTGATCAGGGCGCCAGCCGCTCGATCACCCACGCCGCGGCGTCCCCAGGGCGGGTTGCTTCGGGCTCAGCCTGGCGCCGGTAGCGGAAGCGATCGTGCAGGCGGTTTTCGCCGCCCTGCCAGAACTCAAATTCCTCCGGCACCACCCGGTAGCCGCCCCAGCCGCTGGGCAGGGGGACCTCGCCATCGGCGAAGCGCTGCTTGAGCTGCTCCCACTGCATCTCCAGGATCGAGCGGGAGCGGATCACCGTGCTCTGCTGCGACACCCAGGCCCCCAGGCGGCTGCCGAACGGGCGCGACACGAAATAGGCCAGCGACTCGGCGGCCGAGATGCGGGCGGCCGGGCCCAGGATCCCCACCTGGCGCTCGAGGCCATACCAGGGAAACAGCAGGCTCACCTGGCCGGTGGCATCGATCTCGCCGGCCTTGCGGCTGCCGTAGTTGGTGAAAAACACAAAGCCCCGCTGATCAAAGGCCTTGAGCAGCACCGTGCGGCTGCTGGGGCGATGGCCATTGCTGGTGGACAGCACCATGGCGTTGGGTTCGAGCAGCTCGGCGCTGCGGGCCTGCTCGAACCAGCGGCGGAATTGCTCCACCGGGTCGTCGTGCAGGTCGGCGCGGCGCAGGCCGCCGAGGCGGTAGTCGCGGCGCAGGTTGGCGAGGTTGACGGCGCCCTGGTCCGTCATCACAAAGCATTCGGCTGCATCCACTATCCAGCCCGGCGCACAAGAATGGAGAGAAGCGAGTGCCCGGCCGATGAGCTATCTGCGCGACATCATGCAGAAGCTGGGTGCCGGAGCAGAGGCGGCCGTGCAGGAGGGGCGCGGCGGCGCGGCCTGGCCGGCGCTGCAGGCCGCCGAGTATCAGCGCCGGCTGAACACCTGCAGTGAGCCGATGCTCCACTACGAGTGGGCCTGGCTGGAGCAGCACCTGCAGGACCTGGAGCACTGCGCTGGCAACGACGCCATGCTCAAGGTGGCCGGCGGCCAGCGCCACCTCGATGGCCTGCTGGCCGAGGCCCGGGCATGCCAGCAGCATCTGCGCGACCAGTTTGCGGCCCGCGGCCTCAGCCCCCGGCGCCTGCCCCACAGCCTGGCGGCGGCCGAGCATGCCTGGGAGCTGAGCCATCCGGGTCTGCGCGCCCAGTGGGGCATCGACGCCGTGTCCAAACCCTGAGCGATGCCGGTGCAGCTGGCGGCCTCCCGGCCGGTGTGGTCGCTGGGGATTGCCGAGCTGGAGACGGCCCTGCGCACGGCCCCGGCGGGGCTCAGCCACGCGGAGGCCAAGCGGCGGCTGGAGCAGTTCGGAGCCAATCGGCTGCCTGAGAGTCGTCGCCGGCCCCTGCTCCTGCGGCTGGCCGATCAGCTGTTGCACGTGATGGCCCTGCTGCTCTGGGTGGCGGGCGGCCTGGCGTTCGTGGCCGGCACGCCCCAGCTGGGTTGGGCCATCTGGGCGGTGGTGCTGATCAACGGCTTGTTTTCCTTCTGGCAGGAGTACCAGGCCGAACGCACCCTGGCGGCGCTGCGGCTGGCCCTGCCTCGACAGGTGCGGGTGTGGCGCGATGGTCAGTTGGTGGAGCGCGACGCCGCTGACGTGGTGCCCGGCGATCGCGTCGCCCTTGAGGAGGGCGACCAGGTGCCCGCCGATGCCCGCCTGGTGAGCGCCAGTGAGCTGAGTCTGGATCTGGCCGTGCTCACCGGCGAATCGCTGCCGGTGGCCCGCCATGCGCGCGCCATCCCGATCGAGCGCGGACCCGTGCCAACCCGCGAGCAGGCCAACCTGGTGCTGGCCGGCACCACCGTGGCGAGTGGTCGCGGCGAAGCCCTGGTGTACGCCACCGGCCCCGAGACGGAATTCGGCCATGTGGCCCGGCTCACCGCCGCCACCGAGCGGGGGCAGAGCACCCTGGAACAGCAGGTGGGGCAGATCGTGCGCACGGTCACCGCCCTTGCCCTGGCGACGGCGGTGCTGAGTTTCGGCCTCAGCTGGCTGCTGGTGGGCCTGGGTCCCGTGGAGAGCCTGGTGTTTGCCGTGGGGATCCTGGTGGCCAACGTGCCCGAGGGCCTGCTGCCCACCGTGACCCTCTCCCTGGCGATCACCGTGCAGCGCATGGCCCGCCAGCAGGCTCTGGTGCGGCGGCTCTCGGCCGTGGAAACGCTCGGTTCGGTGAGCGTGATCTGCAGCGACAAGACAGGCACCCTCACCTGCAACCGCATGGCCCTGCAGGCCACGTGGCTGCCGGACAACGCCAGCGGTCTGGAGCCGGCGTTGCTGGAGTGGGCCTGTCTCTGCTCCAACGCCCATCTGGAGCGTGGCCGCGGCGGCCAGCGCTGGATCGGCGATCCCACCGAGTCGGCGTTGCTGGAGGCGGCCAGCGCGCGCCAGCTCGCCCCC
>JBILDP010000012.1:0-21416 GCA_044352535.1 Prochlorococcaceae cyanobacterium | reverse complement strand
ACGATGAGCAGAATCAGGCCGAGGCCCGCGGCAACCGCCAGCACGTCGCTTTCCATCGCCATCAGATCCAGTCATTCCCATCCTGACCAGGGGACCTCGAAGCGGCTACGGGCAGATGTGCTTCAGGCGAGTGGCTTGCAGGCCACCACGGCGAAGAAAGGATCGCCCTTACCCCCGATCCAGCCCAGGGGCCCTTCGGCGGGCGTGGCCTCAGCGATCAGCTCCGGCTTTGGCCAACCCTGCGCCATCAGCACCCGGGCCACCACCGCCAGATGGTCGCGGTCATCGCCGTCGGTCCACACCTGGGGCGCCTTGGTGAAAAACATGCGGTTGCTGAAGGCCACGATCAGCTGGCCGCCGGGGCGCAACACCCGCAACAGCTCAGCGGCCACCGCTTCGGGGTATTGCAGGTATTGCCAGCCCGCAACCATCAGGGCAGCATCGACGCTGGCAGCCTCCAGGGGCAACTGCTGATCGTGGTTGAGGTTCTGCAGCCAGTGGCGATCAAGCCGCGGGTTGGCCCGCAGCTCCTGCTCGTTGAGACCGTGGCCGATCACCTGCTCGTAGGTGATGTCGGCGGGCAGATGGCTCACCCAGCTGCTCATCAGGTCGAGCACCACGGCACAGGGCGGGATGCGTTCGCGATACAGGCGGGTAAGGCGATTGCGGAACGCCCCATCCAGGTGCTGCACAAAGCGGGGCTCGGCATAGAACAGGGCGTCATCGGAGCCGTCGAGCTTGAAACGCTCGGCGGAGCTCAGCACCTCCACCACAGGCACGGCCGGGGTCATGGCGCTCAGGCCCCCCGCCCGGGCAAGCCCATCAGCTGGGCCACGAAGTCTTCGCTGAGCGACGCCTGCAGCTGCCAGGCCTGCAGCAGGTTTTTGGCCACCTCGCGCAGCTCCTCGATGTCGTCACAGGCATCAATCGCCCGGGCGTGGGCCTCGATGGCGAACTGGCGGCTCAGGGGCAGGGTTTCCACGGATTGGCTCGGCGACGCAGACCCCAGAACGAGGCGCTTCACATCACGTTACAAAGTGCGACCAGGCGATGCGGTGGCGGGACTGGGGGGATCTCCGCCCCACTTCAGGGGTTGCACCAGGAACACATGCCGGGATCGGCCCCGGCCAGGCCATCGCGGCGGGGCTGGAGCTGGCGGTGGTTGCAGCCGGGGCAGCCCCACACCTCGGCCAAGGCGAGATCGGTGGGCGCGGCGCAGCAGCGGCACGGCAACCCAGGCTGGGTGTCGACGAGCCCCCAGCCTGGGCTGCCGCAGCGGGGGCAGGGGGTGCGCAGGCGGCGAGCCATCGCCACCCCCAGGCGGCGAATCGCCCGCATACGGGTGGGGTTGCGGTGGGCACGCATGTCGGTCTCCAGCCACACCTGGCCGTGGGAATCAGCGGCACGACAGGCAGCCAGGGCCGCCGTGAGCGCCGCAGGAGTGTCCAGATCCTTGTGCCAGGGGCCACCTGCGGAGCCGGCAGGCCTGGCGATCACCGCATGGGCAGGGAAACGCACCTGCCGCAGCCAGGGAGTGGGGTCGTCGTGGGGCCCCAGCAGGGTGTGGGCGTAGTTGGTGCGCCACTCCAGGCGCTGTTCCACCACCGTGAGCCGGCGATCCAGATCCATAAACACCAGCAGCTCCTGCCCCACGGCCAGCAGGGGCACGGCCGGATGGGGGCCGAAACTGGCCTCACTGGCCAGGCCCAGCCGCAGCCCTGTGCGCTCCAGACCCAGCCGGGCCTTGCGGTGGCAGGTGTTCAGGGCATCGGCGGGCCTCTCCACCTCGCCGCTGAAGGTGCCCAGGGCGTTGGTGTTGCAGCGGCTCACTGCGATGCCGGCGCCCAGGCCCAGGGCAAAGGGGCGGGCCAGGGCCCGCTCCTTGCCATGCAGGGTGGTGAGGCAGATGCGCTGCCCGGCATAGGGGGATGCCGGCGCCGACCGCTCCTGGGCCATAGGCTCAGGCGGGCTGCTCGGCGGGGGCCTCACCCGCACCCGGCTCAGCGGGGATCACCAGCCGCAGCAGGATCGGTGCCAGGAAGGTGGTGCCGATCACCATCAACAGGATGGCGGCCTCCAGGGCGGGCGTGAGGATGCCGGCCTGGCTGCCGAGGCCCAGGAAGATCAGACCCACCTCACCGCGGGGCATCATCCCCAGGCCCACCACCAGCCGGTTGGTGGGGTCTTTACTCACGTAACTCCAGCCGGCGGCCACCTTGCCGGCGATGGCCACCACCAGCAGGAAGGCCGCCACCAGCAGCCCCTCGCGGTTGGCCGGATCAAACGGGTTGAGCACCGAGAGGTCCATGCCGGTGCCGATCAGCACGAAGAACACGGTGGCGAACAGGGCCACCAACGGCTTCACCGCGGCGTCGATGTCGTGGGTGTGCTTGGAGGCGCTGAGGATCAGGCCAGCCGCGAAGGCCCCCAGCGCCGCCTCCAGGCCAATGGCCTGGGCGGCGAAGCAGCAGATGGTGAGCACCAGGAAGCTGGCCACGGCCACATCGCCGGGGGCCTTGAGCCGGTCCACCACCCAGTCGAAGGCGGGGGCGGCCTTGCGGCTGAGCACCAGGGCCACGGCCACGAACGCCACGGCCGCCAGGCAGAGCTTGATCAGCGGGCCGAAGCTGAAGGCCCCGCCGCCCACCACGGCCACCACCACCGCCAGGATCACGATGCCGAGGATGTCGTCGAGCACGGCGGCGCCGATCACGATCTGGCCCTCCTTGCGCTTGAGCCACTTGAGCTCGCCAAACACGCTGGCCGTGATGCCGATCGAGGTGGCCGTCATGGCGGCCCCGGCGAACACCGCCGGAATCAGCGGCACATGAAAGAAGTAATAGAGCCCAGCCGTGCCCAGGGCGAAGGGCAGCACCACGCCGGCCACCGCCACCGTGCTGGCCTGCACGCCCACGGCCACCAGCTCATCGAGCTCACTCTCCAGACCGGTGAGAAACAGCAGGGCGAACAGACCGAGCTGCGACACGGCCTGGAGGCTGGGGAAGGTCTCGTTGTAGACCTCACTCACAGCCTCGGGGCCGATCCCGGCCAGGGAGCCCACCAGCGAGGTGACGCTGGCAGCCAGTTGGGCCTGGGTGTCGGGCGGCACGATCAGGTGCAGGCCCGACACGCCGATCAGCACGCCGGCCACCAGTTCGCCCAGGATCGTGGGCAGCTGCAGCCGCACCATCAGCTCGGCGATGGCGCGCGCCACCAGGAAGATCACCACGAAGCGGCCCACCTGGATCAGGGTTTCGGCCACCTCGAGCTGGTGCGGACTGATCTCCAGGAGGAGGTGGGGAAAAGACGGCATTGAGGAGAATGCGATGAAGGATGGGGAGACAGCTGTAGACCCGGGCAGGACGCCTCAGGAGAGCAGACGCTCCGAGTCAGCTGATCCGGTGATCAGCCCGCGCCTGCGCAACTCCTGCTGAAAGGCGCGGCCCAGCCGAAATTCCGGGGAATGGCGGTTCACCTGGGCGAGCAGCAGCAGTGTGCGCAAGCTCAACCAGCCAAAGGCCATCAGAAACACCAACGTCATTGGCTGTCGGGTTTCTACGGACGTGGAGGTAATGATGGGCGGTCGGGCAAGGAGTTGGGGCGGCAGGGGCCCGGACTCGGACCTCTAGGGGGAAAGCCGCCCGAATGGGCCTGCAGCTGACGTGCGATGACCTACCAGCCGGCATACCAGCCGACTGACCACATCACCAGTGGCATCACACTCAATCAAAGAGCTTTCCCCAGTCATTGCCACACACTGAGCGCCGATCGATTTGCCCAACCCTGGCGCCCCACAAGCCAGTGAGGCAAAGCATCAAGCCAACCCTTTTCTCACCGAAGAGACAAGCCCGACCCAATCCCCGAAAACGGCTGCTACATTCCCGCCGACCCATTCTTCCCACACCTCCAGGGGATCAGAAGTGTCCGACTTCATCTCACTATTTCTAGAGCAGTTTCAATCGCCAACCCTTGGCTTTTTGATTGGCGGAATTGTTGTTGCCGCGCTGGGAAGCCAGCTTGCCATCCCCGACTCGATCTATAAATTTATCAGCTTTTTCCTGCTGATGAAGATTGGATTGACCGGTGGCATCGCCATTCGCAATTCCAACTTCTCGGAGATTCTTCTCCCTGCCATTGCCGCCGTGGTGATTGGCATCGTGATCGTGCTGATCAGCCGTTACACCCTGGCGAAACTGCCTGGCATCAAGGTGGCAGACGCCGTAGCTACCGGGGGCCTATTCGGAGCCGTGAGCGGCTCCACCCTGGCCGCCGTGCTTCCCGCCCTGGATTCCGCCAAGGTGCCGTACGAGGCCTGGACCGCTGCCCTCTATCCCTTCATGGACATTCCGGCCCTGGTCACGGCGATCGTGGTGGCCAGCGTCTACATCAGCAAGAAATCCGGCAGCTCGAGCGAAAAGGTCGAAATCTGGCCGATCATCAAGGAGAGCTTGCAGAGCTCCGCTGTCACTGCCCTACTCCTGGGCGTGGCCCTAGGCATCCTCACTCGGCCAGAGCCTGTCTATGACAGCTTCTTCAACCCACTGTTCCGAGGATTCCTCTCGGTGTTGATGATCATCATGGGCATGGAGGCCGCCCAACGCATGAACGAGCTCCGCAAGGTGGCCCAATGGTTTGCCATCTACGCCTTCTTTGCGCCGATCGTGCATGGCTTCCTCGCCTTCGGCCTTGGCCTGGTGATTCACAAACTGACCGGTTTCAGCATCGGTGGCGCCGTGGTGCTGGCAGTGATTGCCGCCTCAAGCTCGGACATCTCGGGCCCTCCCACTCTGCGCGCAGGGATTCCCTCGGCCAATCCCTCTGCCTACATCGGGGCTTCCACCGCCATCGGCACACCCGTGGCCATCGCCATCTGCATCCCGCTGTTCGTCGGGATCGCCGAGATGATGCTCGGCAAGTAACACCTCTCTCGCACCACTAACCTGAGGTCAAAGCCATGAGTCAACAGGTCTGGAAACTTACAATTGTTGCTGAAGAAATCCTCTCCAAAAAGCTTGTCAAGGTGATCAAACAAGCTGGCGCCACCGGTTATACCGTGATGGCCGCTGGAGGCGAAGGCAGCCGCAACGTGCGCTCCACAGGCGAGCCCAGCGTGTCGCACACCCTCTCAAACGTGAAGATTGAGGTACTCACCGGCACGCGGGAACTGGCCGACACAATCACCCACGAGATCGAAACGAAGTTTTACGCCGATTATTCGATCATCACCTACATCAGCCAGGTCGAAGCTCTACGTGACCACAAATTCTAGGCTCCTGCCATCCCCGTAGGGCGGTCCAGCTCACCCCGTCTGTGCACGCCGCATGGTCGGGGTGTTTTTTTGGATCACCTGATGGCGCCCACCTCAATTCTCCAGCTTGAGTTGATCTCCGATGCAGTTTTTCAGCGACAACCGATTCCTCTCGGCAATCCACGGCTACGAAAGGCTGCTGGCCAAGCTCTTGGCGGTGCTGCTAGCCGTGGTGGTTGGCATTGGCACCATTGAACTGTTTGCCGAGACCACCCTGAAGGCCATCAACCTGCAAACCGACTGGTTCGACGGCAGTCTGATCAAACTGCTGGATCGCCTGCTGTTGATTTTCATTGCCCTTGAGGTGTTGCAGAACGTGACCGCCTATTTGCGTGATCAGGTTGTCCAGATCGAACTGGTGCTGCTCACAGCCCTCACAGCGGTTGCGCGCAAGGTGATCGTGCTGCCGCCGGGCACGGAGAACAAACCGGCCCTGATGGCAGGATTTGGTCTGATTGTGGTGGGCATCGCCGCTGCCTACTGGCTGGTGCTGATAGCCCGCCATGGCAGCCAGCCCGCTGTCAAGACCGATTGAGAGCAAGCATCCATGCCGATTGCCATGCCTCCATTGGTGCGATCTGAAGTGGGTGTGATCTGAAATGGGTGTGATCTCACATTGGATCAATCTGAAAACCAATGAGCTGGCATCCCCACCTCTGGCACCCCACCACCCAGGTGGCCACCAGCCCTGTTCCGCTGCAGGTGCGATCAGCCCGCGGCTGTGAGCTCGAACTGAGCGATGGCCGGAAGCTGATCGATGCCATCAGCAGCTGGTGGGTCACGCTGCACGGCCATGCCGAACCGACCATTGCGGCGGCGATCGCTCGCCAGGCTCTGGAACTGGAGCAGGTGATCTTCGCCAACTTCAGCCATGCACCGGCTGAGCAGCTCGCCACCAGGCTGAGTGCACTCACAGGGTTGGAGCGCCTGTTCTTCTCCGACAACGGCTCCACCGCCGTGGAGGTGGCCCTGAAGATGGCCTGGCAATGGTGGCAGAACCAGGAACAGCCCGAGCGACGTCAACTGATCGCCTTCGATGGTGCCTATCACGGCGACACCTTCGGAGCCATGGCTCTTGGGGAGCGCTCCCTGTTCAGCGCCCCCTTCGAAAGCCTGCTGTTCGCCGTGCGTCGGGTGAGCTGGCCCCACACCCACTGGCACGACGATGGGGTGGCGAGTCGGGAAGCCGAAGCGCTGCGGCAGCTCGAGGAGGCCCTGGAAACCCCAACGGCCGCGGTGATCCTGGAGCCATTGATCCAGGGGGCAGCAGGGATGCGGGTTGTGCGCCCGTCCTTCGTGAGGGCCGTGGCTGACCGGGTGCAAGCGGCAGGGGCCTTACTGATCGCCGATGAGGTGATGACCGGCTTCGGTCGCACCGGTGCCCTGTTTGCCTGCCAGCGTTCGGGAGTCCAACCAGACCTGATGGCGCTGTCGAAGGGGCTCACCGGCGGTTTCCTGCCGATGGGGGTCACCCTGGCCAGCGAACGTCTTTATCAGGGATTCGTGGGGCGTGACCCCGCCCTCACCTTCTTCCACGGCCACAGTTTCACAGCCAATCCACTCGGCTGTGCCGCAGCTCTGGCCAGCCTCGACCTATTGCAGAAGCAGCCGGAACGGTTCCAGCAGTTTGAAGTGCGCCACACCCCACTGCTCCAGGAGCTGGCTTGCCATCCCCTCGTGAAGCGCCCCCGCTGTGTCGGCACGATGGCCGCCTTTGAGGTGGATGCCCGGCATGGTGGCTACCTCGACCCGGTTGGCAAGCAGATTCAGAGCATGGCCCTGGAGCTGGGGGTCTACCTGCGCCCCCTCGGCAACGTGGTGTACTTGCTCCCACCGCTCACGATCACCGATAGCCAGCTGGAGCGGTGCTATGCGGCGCTGCTGCAGGCTCTGGATCGGCTGGGCGTGTTGTGAGCACGATGATCAGCGGCCATGGGGAGGCGGCATGTGCAATTAACAGACAATTGAGGCACGATCAGTTCTCTTGATTGAAGGGCTGGGAATGAACACCAGTGGAGCGCCCCAACCCAGCCGTGAATCCGCTAAGCAATCAGCCTAATGAAGGGTTGACACTGAAAGCCGTTGATCACACAACGTGGCACAACGCTTGCCACAGTGGGATTCTCAGCGAGACGCACCATGCTGGCCGTGGAGGATTAACAGCAGAGCTGCTGACTCTGGTGGGTCGATAAAGGGCGTTCATAGGAGCAATCAATCTCCCGAATCAGAGGCACCGCAAGCACCCAGGCAGCTCCGCCAATCGTTATGGTCTGCCGACCTTCAGCCGACATCGCCCTCCGATGCCAGCGCCACAGAAGCTCCATCGCGGCAACTGCGACGCACTCAGCAGCTACATGCAGGCTCTCAGCCAGATTCCCCTGCTCACCCACGAGGAGGAAATCACCCTGGGGCGCAGCGTTCAAACCCTCTGCCGGTTGGAAGACACGGCCGAGGAGTTGAAGCTGCGTGCCGGAGGCGCTGAGCCCAACCTTGAACTCTGGGCAGCAGAAAGTGGACTCACCACCCTCCAATTGCAGCGCAAGCTGCGGCAAGGACGGCGGGCCCGCCACAGGATGGTGTCGGCCAACCTGCGGCTGGTGATTGTGATTGCTCGCAAGTACGCCAACCACCAGCTGCAGCTGGAGGACCTGATCCAGGAGGGCAACCTCGGCCTGATCAAGGCCGTGGATCGCTTTGATCCGAGCCGCGGCTACAAATTCTCCACCTATGCCTACTGGTGGATTCGCGAAGGCATCTCGCGGGCCCTCGGCAACAAGGCCAACACCATCCGCCTGCCCGTGCATGTGGGCGAGCAGCTCAGCAAACTGCGCCAAGCCCAGCGCCAGCTCTGGCAGCAACACGGTCGCGCACCCAGCGTGGAGGAACTCTCCGACTACACCGGCCTCAAACCCCTCGACATTCGCGAAACGCTGTTCCGGGCCCAGCAACCGTTGAGTCTCGATGCCGCCTCAAATGCCCTCGATGACGATCGCCTCATGGATCGCATCCGATGTGGGGCACCGAGGCCCGACGAACACCTGAACAACCACCTGCTCAGCATCGATCTGGAGGCGGTCCTACGGGAATTACCCGCACAGGAGGCGGAACTGCTGCGCTTGCGCTACGGCATCAATGGCCAGGAGCCCATGAATCTCAGTGCCGTTGCCCGAAGCCTGGGCATCACCCGTGATATCGCACGCGGAATCGAACGGCGGGCAGTGGCTGCCATTCGCAATCACTCCGCAAAAGTGATTGATTATCTGGAAGCATGATTTGTAAGCCCGAGGGAAAACCCGTGGACAGGTCCGCGGGTCGATCTTTCAGCAAACAAAACCGTAGGCAACCAGATCAGGACAACGGTTGAGGAGCCCTCACGTCCTGATGTAAGGGACAACACCTCAAACCGATCTCATTCGAGGCCCCATCATTCTCTAAGCGGAATGGTGGGGCCTCTACCTTTCACTACGCACAACTTAATAGTCAGTAGACAGGCCATCTCAACTTGATCAACCCGGCAGGATCACCCGATTGATCACATGCACCACCCCGTTGTCGCAGGCCACGTCGGCTGTAACAACCGTGGCATTCTTCACCTCAAAGGGTTCGGTGCTGCGGATGGGGATCGGCGCCCCCTCCAGGCTGGCCCACTCCGCCTGGCCGCACAGCGCCTCACGGTTGTGGGCCCCGACAATCACGTGATACTTCAGGATCCGCGCCAGCTGGGGCGGATTGTCCACCAGGGTCTGCACGGTGCCAGGCGGCAGGGCAGCGAAGGCATCGTCGACCGGTGCCAGCACGGTGAAGGGGCCGGGACCCTCCAACGCGCCGCGCAGGCCGGCGGCATCCACGGCAGCCAGCAGGGTGTTGAAGCAGCCCACCGAGGCTGCGGTTTCAAGAATGGTGGCCATGTGAGAGAGGGTCAGCGGTAGTCCTGGGTCTGGATATCGGGCAGGCGGGCTTCGGGGCGCAGAAAGCGATCCATCTGGGCCTCGAAGAACTGCCGATTGGCCATCAGATGCTTCGGGTCAGTGTCATCCAGCGGGTAGAGCAGGGCACAGCGCAAGGCCTGAATCACCGCCGAGGTCACGTTGTACATCGAGCGCTGGAAGGTGATGCCCAGCTGAATCAGCTGGTCTTCCTCGCCGCGCTTGTGGGTGCGGTACATCTCCTGCAGGTAGGGAGGCAGAAAATGGAGCATGTCCTGCATCAGCAGGGTGGGAGGAATCCCCGCCGAGCCCACCGGAAACACATCGGCGTAGAGGATGCCGTAGTGGAAATCGGCCTGTTCGGCAGGCACCTGGCCGGCCTGAGCGTTGTAGCTCTTGGTGCCCCGGAAGGGTGAGGTGCGATAGAACACCGCCTCCACGTAGGGCAGGGCTGCCTCATAGAGCCAGGTGAAGCCCTCGGTCTTGGGGATGATCTCAAAACACTCGCCACGAATAAACACGTGGTGATAGATGGGCCGGCCCGCCACCGCGAAGATCCCGTTCACCAGAAAATCCATCGCCTGAGGCACCGAGGTGAGCTTGCCCTCGTCGTAGAGGTCGCTCATCTCGAAGAAGACGGGCGCCATCACCTCCCAGAACAGGCCAAGGTTGGCGTAATACGAGAGCTGGCGCACCTTCTCGAGGAACATCTCCGGGAACACCTTGTAAAGCCCCAGCATCAAGGGATTGCCCTTGAAGTAGGCCTTGATGGCCCGGTCGGCGTTGGCCTTGTAGGCGTCGCTCTCGAGGTAGTCGTTGAAGCGGCCGCCCATGCCCTGGTGCCAGAGCATGGCCTGCATGCAGGCCTCGGCAAACTCCATGTTCACCCGGTCGTGCCAGAGATGGTGGAGCAACTTGGGCATGCGACGGGTCTCACCCCGCTCCATGAACTCCAGCAGCTCGGGGTGGGCCTGCTCGCCGCCACGCCAGATGCGCAGCTGCGACTGATCGCCGGCGTAGCTGTTGGGCCGATCCAGATACTCCTTGGAGATAAAGTATTTGAAGGCCGGCAGTGGATTGAGAAACACCTGCTCGGCGATGTAGAGCAGATCGCGCCAATAGAAATCCATCGGCACGGCGTAGGCCTTGTAAATGCCGATGATCTGCTGGAGGTTCTCCGGCGTGTCCGGCAGCATCGAGCCACCGGCCTCCAGCCGATGAATCACATCGGCATAGCGGTGCGTGGAGGGCGGAATCAGGAGCGTCTTGGTGCCCACAGAAGGAGTGGTGGTGGTCATGCGGGCAGCTGAAGCGACGAGGAAGAGGGAACCAGGGCCAACTGCTGAACCACCGGATCGCTGTGTCGCAGGGCGATGGCGGCCGTGCTGGCCTCGCTCCAGGCGGTGAGGCCCACCGGCCAGATGCCGGCGAGCACCACCAGAGTGGTGAGCACCACGGCCGGCAACCGTTCTGCCAGTCGAGTGCTTTGCCAGTCGGCCCGACTGTTGTCGAGCCGGCCGAAGCCCACCCGGTTAAACAACCGCACTGCGTAGACGGCGGTGAAGCCCGAGGCCACCAGGCAGATGAGGGTGGCGCGCGGGAACACGGTCCAGCTGCCCTCAAACACCAGCAGCTCGGCCGGGAAGCCCGCCAGGCCGGGGATGCCGGCGGCGGCCATCAGGGCCAGCAACATCAGGCCCATGGTGAAGGGCAGGCCCCGGATCGGATTCATCAGGCCGGAGAGCTCGGCGATCAGCGTGGTGCCGGTCTTGCGCTGGATCAGGCCCACGCAGTCAAACAACAGGGCCACGATCAGGCCATGGGCCAGCACCTGGGCCATCGCTCCCTGCAGGCTCATCGGCGTGGCGGCAGCCAGGGCCAGCACCAGCAGGCCCATGTGGCCCAGGGAGCTGTAGGCCATCAGTCGGCGGATGTCGGTGGCCACCACGGCATTGAGGGCGCCATACACCGCGCTCACGGCACCGGCGGCGGCGATCCAGGGTGAAAAGGCGCTCCAGGCCTCTGGCAGCAGGCCCACCCCGAAGCGAAGCAGGCCGTAGGCCCCCAGCTTCGACACCACACCCCCCAGCAGCATCACCACCGGCGGCGGTGCCTCTGCATAGCTGATCGGCTGCCAGCCATGCAGGGGCACCACCGGCAGCTTGATGCCGAAACCGAGCACCAGCAGGGCCAGCACCCACAGCTGGGCCGAGGCCGGCAGGGGTGTGGCGGCAAGGGCCTCGAAGCTGAAGCTCACGGCAGCGTCGGCGCCGGCGGCGCCCTGGCCAAACCAGCCGAAGGCCAGCACGCCGCCCAGCAGGCTGAGGCCAGATACCGCCCCGTAGAGCAAGTAGCGCACGGCGGCACCGGCGCGGCGCTCGCCGCCCCAGATCGCCACCAGCAGGGTGGTGGGGATCAGCACCAGCTCAAAAGCCAGCACGAACAGCAGGGCGTTGCGCGCCAGAAAAGCTCCCACCACCCCGAGGTTGGTGGCCAGGATCAGGGCGTAATAGAGGCGCGGCCGGCTCTGGTCGGCCGGAGAAGCCAGCACCGCCATGGCCGTGATCAAGGCGCAGAGCAGCACCAGCGGCAGCGATAGCCCATCGAGGCCCAGATCCAGACTGAGGCCCAGCTGGGGCAACCAGGTGAAGCTGAGATCGGCAGGCGGCTGACGCCAGGCCAGCAGGCCCACCGCCAGCTGGGCCAGGGCGGTGGCGGCGGCCAGACTGCGCACCAGCATCGGGCGGCCCGGGGGTAGCAGGGGCAGCAGCAGGCCGGCCGCGAGGGGAATCAACAGGAGCAGCAGCAAGGTCATGGCGGCGGCCTCAGGGCAACAGGGTGGTGAGAGGCCGGAGATCACCGGCGATCAGCCAGGCCGCCATCAGCAGCACCCCGAGCACCAGGCTGAGGGCATAGGCCTGAGAGCGACCGGAGGTCGTGAGGCTGAGGCGCCGGGCCCCCTCCAAGGCGACGGCACCGGTACCGCCGCTGAAGCCATCCACCAGGCGGCTATCACTCCAGGCACCCAAACGGGCCAGGGCCAGCACCAGGGCCACCACGGTGCGGTGGTAGAAGCGCTCGGTTTGCATGTCGTGGGCGAGCCAGTCCTGCAGGCCGCCGAGGGACGCCGGCAGCTGGGCCAGGCCGTGAGGGCGCAGGTAAAAGGCTGCCGAGAGGCTTCCACCCAACAGGGTGGAGGCGATCAGGGGCCAGGCCAGAGGCCCCCAACCTGCGAGAGGGGTGAGGGAATAGACCCCATTGGCCACCAGGAGCATGGGGAGATGTAGCACCATGCCCACCAGCACCATGGTGGGCAGCACCATCAACCAGAGCACCTCCGGAGAACGGGTGGTGAACGGGGTGGGTCGACCTCCCCAGATCTGGCCGAATACCCGGATCAGGCCGGCGCTGATCAGGGCGTTGGTCAGCAGCACCACTCCACCAAGAAGCACGGGATGGCCGCTCGCCGCCGTGAGGGCGAGAAGTTCGCGTAGGGCGGCGAAGCTGGCGAACGGCGGCAAGCCCATCAGGCCGGCCGCGCCAGCGAGGAAGGCGATGCCGATCAGGGGCCGCTTGCTCCACAGCCCCCCCAACTGGCTGAGGTCCTGGGTCACGTTGCTGATCACGATCGTGCCGATCGCCATCAGCAGCAGGGCCATTGGCAGCGGATACACCAGCAGCAGGTGGTCGGCCACAGCCGTGCCGCCCAGACCAACTGCCACGAAGAGCAGCCCCAGCCAGCTGCTCACCAGAAAGCTCAAGGCTCGCTTCACATCGATCTGGGCCAGGGCGATCAGCGAGGCCACCACGGCGGTGGAGCCCCCTACCACCACCAGCACCGCCTGAACGAATGGACTGAGCTCGAGCAGGGGCTCTAACCGCAGCAGCACCCAGGCGCCGCCCACCACCACCACCGAATTGCGCAGCACTGTGGAGGGCAGGGGGCTCTCCATCGCCTCATCGAGCCAGAGGTGCAGGGGGATCTGGGCGCACTTGCCCATCGGCCCGGCGATCAGGGCCAGCAGGATCAGCTGGAAGCCCGGCGGCAGCGGGGTGCCGTTGTTGGTGAGGTCGGCGGCCCAGCCCTGCAGGCCGTGGAAGTTCCAGGTGCCGGTCATCGGCAGCAGGGCGATCACGCCGGCCAGCAGGATCAGGTCGCCGATGCGCTTGGTGAGGAAGGCGTCGCGGGCACCCTTCACCACCAGCGGCTGGTTGTACCAGGTGCCCACGATCAGGTAAGTGCCCAGCGTCAGCAGCTCGAGAATCACATAGCTGAAGAACACCGAATCGGTGAGCACCAGGGCGCAGAGGCCTGCCTCGAAGAAGCTGAGCGAGCCGAAAAAGCGGGGCCAGCCCCAGTCCATTTCCAGGTAGCCGATGGCGTAGATCTGAACCAGCAGGTGCAGGCCCGTGATCACCGCCATGGCGATCAGGGCGGGTTCGGTCACCAGGCCATCGAACCCGATCCGCAGGCCACCAGAGTTGAGCCAGGTCCAGCCGAAGCTGAGCGGTCGGTAGAGGGCCTCGGCGCCAGCGCGGGCATTGGTGTGCAGAGCTGTCAGGGCCACCAGGCTGTGGCCGAAGGCCACGGCCACCATCAGCAGGTTGAGGTAGCCGCAGGGGCGCGGGCCGGTGCGGGAGATCAGCCCGGGCGACCAGGCCAGCGAGGCCACGGCCGCCAGCAGCGGATACAGGGGAATCAGCCAGGCCGCCTGAAGCGCAGCGACGGTCATGGAGGGGATAGGGCGGAAAAAAACGTGAAGCTGGCCGCGCAAGTTAGATGCTGGATGAACCGTTTTGGGGCCCGCAGCCAAAGGGAACGTGCATCGTTACCCCAAGCAACACTCATCAATCAAGGCTCGCGATCGACCCACGCCGTGCGATGCGCAACCGCTGACCGGCCGCCGTGGCACGGTTGGAGCAGGAGCCATAGCTTGCGAGCGGACAGCGTTCCCAGCCATGGGCAAACACAGCCGAAAGGAGTCGGAAGCCCAGCCGGCCGACCCGGCCAATGGCGGCGACCGCTACCACCCCACGCCGATCCTCGACGACTTCTCAGCCCTGTCGGAGGGGAGGCCGCCCAAGCTCGAGCGCAAGTTCTACGAGCAGGAACTGGGCCGGCTGCAGGTGGAGCTGGTGAAAATGCAGTACTGGATCAAGCACACGGGCTACCGCCTGATCGTGCTGTTCGAGGGGCGCGACGCCGCCGGCAAGGGGGGCACGATCAAGCGCATCGTGGAGCCGCTCAACCCACGCGGTTGCACGGTGGTGGCCCTGGGCACCCCCTCCGACCGGCAGAAGAGCCAGTGGTATTTCCAGCGCTACGTGGAGCACTTCCCCGCCGCCGGGGACATGGTGCTGTTTGATCGCTCCTGGTACAACCGCTCTGGCGTGGAGAAGGTGATGGGCTTCTGCACGCCGCAGCAGGTGGAGGAGTTCATGCTCTCCTGTCCGGAATTCGAGCGGATGCTGGTGCGCAGCGGCATCACCCTCCTCAAGTATTGGTTTTCCGTGAGCGATGAGGAGCAGGAAGCGCGCTTCCGCTCCCGGGTCGACGACCCGGCACGGCGCTGGAAGCTGAGCCCGATGGACCTGGAGTCGCGCAACCGCTGGGTGGAGTTCTCCCGCGCCAAGGATGAGATGTTTGCCCGCACCAACATCCCCGAGGCGCCCTGGTTCACGGTGGAGGCCGACGACAAGCGCCGGGCCCGGCTCAACTGCATCCGCCACATGCTCAGCAAGGTGCCCTACGTGGACATGACGCCGCCGCCGATCAAGCTGCCCAAGCGCAAGGGCAGCGGCGACTACCGGCGCCCACCACTCAACGAGCAGTTCTTCGTGCCCAACCACTACCCCCTCTGAGCCCCCGACTGGAACGGCACGCAATCCGCTCAGGGATTCAACCGCTGCTCCAGCCAACCCTGGTCGGCACGCCAGCGCAGGCGCCGGTGGGGGTGGCCACCCAGTTCCAGCAGCTCCACCTGGCTGAGGGCGATCCGCAGCAGCATGAAGCTCGCAGGCAGCGGCATGGCGTCGCCCAGCGCCTCGGGCCACGGGTCCGAGGCAACAAAGGGAACACCGGGCTCGGGCCAGCCCCACAGGGCCCGGCCCCCGGGGGTGAGCGCCTGCCAGTGGCGCAGACGCTCGCGCTCCAGCACCTCGGCGGCCACGGGCTGCAGCACCCCTCGCAGGCGGAACTGGCTGCGGGCCTTCGGCAGCAGCCAACACAGCTCCACCGCCGGCTGGCGGTGGAGTTCGGCGGCCTTGGCGCTGCGGCCATCGGTGAGCAGATCGAGGGCGGCGGGGCCACCCCAGCCGCGAAACACCAGCGTGCGCACCCGCGGCGTGCCATCGGCCGCCACGCTGGCCAGCTGCAACCAGCGGGCAGCGGGCGAGCGGCCTTCGCGCACGCGGGCCGCCTTGAGCAGCGGCCGCCAGGGGGGCAGGGCATCCGCGCCCGTCATCAGCGCTGCCCTCCCTGGCGGCGCACCAGCCAGGGACGGGCAATCCCCCCCGCCTGCCGCCACACCCCGAGCCGACGGTTGCTGGCCCGCCGCTCCGCCGCCCGGTAGGCCAGGCCGTCGCACTGCTTGAGGTATTGGGGATACACGAAGACAGCGCCCTGCTCGAGCAGGGCCAGGTTGAGATTGGCGGTGGTGAACACCTCGGCCACCAGGCGGCCGTAGCGGTCGGTGGCCTTCACGCCCAGCCGCACCTGGGTGCCGCTGGGCGCGAGCTGGTCCAGGCGCTCACGGGCCCAGGGCCCCTCCGGGCGCTGGGAGAGCTCGGGCGCATCGATGCAGGCCAGCCGCACAGTGCGCCGCTCCGCTCCGAGGCGCACCCGCAGCGTGTCGCCATCGCCCACCGACAGCACCGTGGCGTGCACTCCCCCGGCCTGACAGGCGGCAGCAAGCCCGAAGGCCAGGGCCAGCAGAGCCAACAGCGCCGCCGCAGCCAGCGCCTGGAATCGCAACGGAAGCTGGAGCTGGGCGCGGGGCACGTCTGCGACCGTACCGCCACCGCCGCAAACCGCCACCCCAATCGGTGCTAGGCAGGACGTAGCGCCGCTTCTTGCCATTCCTGCTCTGGTTCTGATGCATGGCCTGCTCGACACCCCGGCGGTGTTCAACGGCCTCAAGCGCGAGCTGGGCGATCGGCGCCAACCGCTGCTGATCCCGGCCCTGCCGCTGCGCCTGGGTCGCACGCCGGTGGAGGAGGCCGCCGAGCTACTGGGCGGCCACATCGAGGCCGCCTTCGGCAACAGTGAGCCCATCGACCTGCTCGGCTTCTCGATCGGCGGCGTGATCAGCCGCGCCTGGATCCAGCTGCTGGGCGGCCATCGCCGCACCCGCCGCTTCATCAGCGTGGGCAGCCCCCAGCAGGGCACCCTCACCGCCCTGCCCTGGCCAGGGCGTCTGTTCGGCGGCATCGCCGACCTCAAGTGGGGCAGTGCCCTGCTGGAGCGCCTCAACAGTGATCTCGACGCCCTGCGCCGCATCGAGTGCCACAGCTTCTATTCGGCCCTGGATCTGGCGGTGTTGCCGGGCTGGCGGGCGGTGCTGCCGGTGGGCGCGCGCACGATGCTGCCGGTGCTCACCCACCCCCAGCTGCTGCGCGATCCGGCGGCAATCCAGCCCCTGGCGCGGGAGCTGCTGCGGCCATGACGGCGGCGGGCGCGATCGGGGCGAGCGGGCTGGGCTGGCTGGAAATCTCACTGCTGGTGCGCTGGCTGCTGGGCTGGGCCCTGGCCCTGCGCCTGCCGGTGCTGCCCGCCGGCAGGCCCCGCCAGCGGCGGCGGGTGTCGGTGCTGATCCCGGCCCGCAACGAGGCCGCCACCCTGCCCCACCTGCTGGCCGCCCTGGCCCGCCAGCAGCTCCTGCCCGATGAGGTGATCGTGGTCGACGACCACTCCAGCGATGGCACGGCGGGCATCGCCCGCCAGATTGCCGCCAGCGCGGGGCTGCCGCTCCAGGTGATCCAGCCGCCACCCCTGCCTGAGGGCTGGTGCGGCAAACCCTGGGCCCTGCAGCACGGGGTGACGGCCAGCAGCGGCGAGCTGCTGGTGTTTCTCGACGCCGACACCGAACCGGAGCCGGCGTTTCTGTCGCGCCTGCTGGCCAGCCAGGAGCGCCTGGGCGGGCTGGTGTCGGTGCAGCCCTACCACCGCACCGAGAAGGCCTATGAGCAGCTCTCGGTGCTGTTCAACCTGGTGGGCCTGATGGCCGTGCCGATGGGACCGGGCTGCGGGGTGGCCTTCGGGCCGGCGCTGGTGAGCAGCCGGGCCGACTACGAGCGCAGCGGCGGCCACGCCGCCGTGGCCGACAAGGTGGTGGAGGATTGGTTTCTGGCCCACTGCTACGAGCAGGCGGGCCTGCCGGTGAGCGCCTTCATCGGCGACGGCGTGATCGCCTACCGCATGTATCCGGGCGGCCTGGGCGACATGGTGGTGGGCTTCGACAAGAACTTCGCCACCGCCGCCGGCGAGGTGCGCTGGCCCTGGATGCTGGCGGTGCTGCTGTGGCTGTCTGGACTGTTCTGGGCCGCCTGGTGCCTGCCGGCGGCCCTGCTCGGCTGGCCGCTGGTGGGCAGCACAGACCTGGCCCCCAACGCCCTGCCCTACGCCGCCTACGCCCTGCAGTTGCTGGTGCTGACCCGGCGGGTGGGGCGTTTCCACTGGATCAACCTGGTGTTTCCGCTGCCGGTGCTGTTTTTCCTGGGGGTGTTCGTGCTGGCGATCCTCAACCTGGAGCGGGGCGAGGTGCGCTGGAAGGGCCGCCGCTTCCGCACCCGCTGATGGCGCTGTCAGGCGCAGCGGGTGCGGGTGGGCTGCTGGGGCCGAACGGCTGGATGGCCCTGAGCTCGCTGGCCTTCTGGCTGCTCAGCTCACTGCTGGTGGGGCTGCTGGCCAACCGGCTGCCAGAGCGCTGGCTGCTGGCGGGCCTGCTGGCCGGACGGGCGCCGCAGAGGGCAGGCCCGCCGCCCCGCCCGGCGGCACCGCCTGGCATCCGGGTGTGGAAGCGCTGGATCCCCGACGCCGGGCCCGCCCTGCCGGGCGGCATCGCCAAGGCCAACCTGGTGCGCCGCGATCCCGAGATCCTGCGGCGCCTGCTGATCGAAACGCGCCGGGCCGAACTGGTGCACTGGGCCCTCTGGGCGGCGGGCCTGTTCACGGCGCTGTGGCTGCCACCGGCCGGGGTGCTGGTGAATCTGCTGTTTGCCACGGCCTTCAACTTGCCCTGCCTGCTGCTGCAGCGCTTCAACCGCCGCCGGGTGCAGCGCCTGCTGGCCCGAGCGCAGAGCGTGAGCAAGGGAGACCAACGGCCTGGGGTTCAGGGCTCCCAGTAGCTCTCGGCCACCGCCTGGGGCACCACCAGATCCACCGCCAGACCAGGGGCATCGGCATGGCGGGCCGCCACCAGCCGATGGCGGCCGCTCTCCAGCACGAAACCATCGCGCGCCTCGCTGAAGCAGGCCAGCCGCCGCCAGGCGATCTCGAGCCTGAGGCGCCTCCGCTCGCCAGGCTGCAGATGCAACCGCTGGAAGGCCACCAGGGTGCGCCGCGGCCGCTCCATCAGCAGTCCGGGTGGCTCCAGATACACCTGCACCACCTCCGCCGCGGCCATCGCGCCGCTGTTGGCGACGGCCAGGCTGAACTCCACACCGGTCATCCCATCAGCAATCCCATTACTGATCCCATTAACTATCTTCTTGCCAATCCCATTGCCCTCCAGCAGCCGCACCGCCGGCTCGCCGATCACGAAGCGGCTGTAGGAGAGCCCGAAGCCAAACGGATAGGCCGCCCGCTGGCCCTGGTGCTGCAGCCGTCGGTAGCCGTGCCACAGGTCGTAGTGCACCACCGGCGCCCGCGGCTCGAAAGGGGGCAGCTGGCCAGGCTCGCTGGGGATGGTGAACGGCAGCCGGCCCGAGGGCGACACCGCGCCGAACAGCACCTCTGCCAAGGCATGGCCGCCCTGCTCTCCCGGATACCAGAGCAGCAGCAGGCCCGGCACCAGCTGATCCCAGTCGCCCGTGAGGATGGCGCCACCGCCCATCAGCACCACCACGGTGCGTGGGTTGGCCGCCACCACGGCGCGGATCAGGGCCACCTGCTCCGGCGGCAGGGCGAGATCGGTGCGATCGCCGGCGGCGAAGTCGCCTCCCTGGCGCGCAGAGCCGTAGCTGGTGAGCCGGGCAATCAGCGCCGTGAAGCGCCGCCACCGCGGCCGCAGCCTGGGCCAGAGACGCGAGCCCAGCAGCCAGTCGGGCGGCGGGATCTGCCGCAGGATCGGGGCGATGTCGCCGGGATGGATGTGCTCTCCCTCCAGCCGCCAGTCGAGGCCGAGCACCAGCACGGCCGCATCGCTGCGGGCCGCCAGGGCCGCGGCCGCCGCGCAGTCGCGGCCATCGGCATGGGCGATCGCCAGAGAGGGCCGCGCGGCCCGCAGACCCTGCAGGGGCGTCACCACCGCCCCCGGCGGCGGCCGGGTGTCGGAGGAGCCCCGATCGCCCAGATTCACCGCATCCGCCAGCGGGCCGATCACGGCCAGGGAGCCCAGCTGCGGCAGCGGCAGCACGGGTTGGCCGCCCCCTCTGGCGGGCTCGTTGCGCAGCAGCACGATCGCCTGGCGCGCCGCCTCACGGGCCAGGGCCAGATGCTCGGAGCAGCGCCGCAGCTCCGGCGGAAAGGCACCCGCCGGCACCCGCAGCTGCAGCCGCAGCTGGCGCCGCACGGCGTCATCGATGCGCTGCAGCAGCTGCTGCCGCAGCTCAGGGCCATGTTCGAGCGCCCGCTCTTGGCCTGGCTCTAGGGCCTCAGCCAGACAGCCCTGCAGGATCATCCGAAAGGGCATCTCCAGGTCCTGCCCGGCCAGCAGGCCGGCCACCCCGTTGCGCAGGCCGAAGATGAAATCGGTGACAACCAGGCCATCGAAGCCCCAGCGGCGCTTGAGGATCTCGGTGAGCAGCCCGGGATGCTCACCGCACCAGATGCCGTTCACCCGGTTGTAGGCGCTCATCACCGAGCCGGCACCGGCCGCCACGCAAGCGCGGAACTGGGGCAGATAGAGCTCGTGCAGCACCCGCGCGCTGGCCCGTACATCCACCAGGAAGCGGGAGCTGTCGATCGAGTTGAGGGCGAAGTGCTTCACGCAGGCGATGGCATGGCGCTCGATGCCGCGGCTGCAGGCCGCCCCCAGGGCGCCCACATGCAGCGGGTCTTCGCCGTAGGTCTCCTGGGCCCGGCCCCAGCCGGGATGGCGCAGCAGGTTGACGCACACCGCCGCCAGCCAGTTGGCCCCGAAGCTGCGGGCCTCCCGGGCCATCGCCGCGCCGATGCGCTCCTCCAGTTCTGGATTCCAGCTGGCGCCGCGGGCGATCGGCACCGGAAAGGTGGTGGCGCCGCCCACCAGCACCACCCCGCGCGGCCCGTCCACAAACTGCAGCCCACCCAGGCCCAGCCGCGGCAGTTCACCGGCCGGCCAGGGATGGCGGTGGGAGGCATCACGCAGGGCGATGTCGACCATGCCCGACCAGAAGGGGGTGTCGCCATCGACCATCTGCAGCTTCTCGGCGAGGCTGAGCTGGGCCAGCAGCGCATCCACCCGCTGCTCAGCCGCCCGCCCCTCGGCGGTCACGGCGGCAGCACCAGGCTCTGGGGATCGGGGTGGGTGCGGCGAAACAGGCGGTCGTCGGCGGCACGCCGGCAGGTGAGCAGAAACAGGGGCATATCGATGCCGAAGGTCTGCTCGAACAGCGGCACCACCCCGGCGGTCTGACCCAGCCCACAGGAGCGGATCGCCCGCCCCAGCCCCTGCCGCGGCTGGTCGGTGAGGGCGGAAAAAAGCCTGTTGAGGCGGTGCTCCTGCAAAGCCTGGGCCGGTGTCATGCCACGGATCTGATCAAAGCTGAAATCGAGACAGTCTTCACTGATACCCAGCGTCTCCGACAACTCTGGGATCGCGATCGGATCGCGGAAATGCTGGCCGAAATACTGCAGCGCATTGGCCACGATCTGCAGTGGACTGCCACAGGCCGGCGCAGCCCCGGCAGGGCTGGAACGGCCAAAGTCGGGGGGCACCACACGCATCTCCTCCACGGGTTGCTCAGAACGGTTGCGCTGCTCTGTTGTGCAGCTCTGTTGTGCAGCTCTGTTGCGCTGGTCAGCTGTGCTGGTCAGCCATGCA
>JBILDP010000125.1:0-6602 GCA_044352535.1 Prochlorococcaceae cyanobacterium | reverse complement strand
CTGCAACAGCAACGCCAGCAGCACGCCGCCAAGCAAGCCAAAGCCGAAGGAAAGCGCCGTCAGCATCAGGGTGATGCCGGCCCCCTTGAGCAGATTGGTCAACACCACGCCAGGATCCAGGCCAGCCAGGGGCGACGCCGAACGGCTGAGCCCGGGAGCCTGATCGGGAAGCGGGGGGGGATCGGCGCCGAACCATGTCCGGTAGATCTCCGCGTAGCGACCACTCTTGATCAGGGAATCGAGTGATTGATTCACATCTCCCAGAAGGGAAGACTTTGTGGGCAGAGCAATGCCATAGACCTCGCTGCTGAGATGCTCTCCAGATACACGCAGACCGGTGAGGCCGGCCTGATCAATCGCATAGAGAATCGCTGGAATATCACTCAAAACGGCATCGGCATTACCATTCGCCAGCTCCTGCAAAGCAATCGGGGTGGAGTCAAAACTGCTCACCTTTGCCCCCTCGATCCTGCTTGCCTGCTCGGCGCCGGTTGTGCCGATCTGAACGGCGATGCGACGTCCTTTCAGGTTGGCCAACGAGGTGATCGAGGCCTCTTTCTCACGCACCACAATGGCCTGGCCCGCTTTGAAGTAGGGGCGGCTGAAATCGATCGCCTTCGCACGCTCAGGCGTGATTGTGATGGCGGAGATCGCCAGATCGATGCTGCGGGATTGCAGGGCAGGCACAAGGCCATCAAAGGGAAGTGGCACCCACTCAATGGCATGGCCGGATTTCTTGCCGATGGCGTCGATCAGCTCAACATCGAAACCACTGATCGCGCCCGTGACGGAGTTGCGGAATTCAAACGGTGGGAAGGTGGGGTCCGTGCCCACTTTCCACACCGGCTGAGACGCAGCCAAGAGGCCACTCTGCAAAGCCACTGTGGCAAAACCAATCAAACCGAGAATCAGCCATCGCCACAAACCGCGAAGACGTTGCATACTGAGTCTCGGCCGACTGGCCATCGTTGGATCAGGCAGGAACGAAACCCATGATGGCCCCTTCGGCAGCCAAGCCCGTATTGGAGTGCAGAGATCTGCACAAAAACTACGGAAGTCTGGAGGTGCTGCGAGGCGTGAGCACCACCATTGAAGCCGGCGACGTGGTGTCGATCATTGGGCCTTCAGGATGCGGTAAGAGCACGTTTCTGCGCTGCCTCAACCGGCTGGAAGGCTTTGATCGCGGCAGCCTGCAAGTGATGGGGAAGGAGGTGACGGGATCCCAATTGCACTGGCGTCAGTTAAGGGCATTGCGCCTGAACATCGGGATGGTGTTTCAGCAATTCAATCTGTTTCCCCATCTCACCGTACTGGAGAATCTGATCCTGGCTCCACGCCAGGTGCTGAAACTCCCGATCAACGACTGCCAGCAGCGGGCCCATCACCACCTGGCCCAGGTTGGACTGTCAACACGGGCTGATGCCTATCCAGGCCAACTGTCAGGCGGGCAAAAACAACGGGTGGCGATCGCCCGCAGCCTCTGCATGAATCCCGCCATCATGCTTTTCGACGAGCCAACCAGTGCCCTCGATCCCGAGCTGGTGGGCGAAGTGCTGGAGGTGATGAAACGTCTCGCTGAGACGGGGATGACGATGCTGGTGGTGACCCATGAAATGCGCTTCGCCAGAGACGTTTCCAGTCATGTTTTGTTTTTCAACAATGGCGTGATCGAAGAGCAGGGACATCCCGCTAAAGTCTTTACCAATCCCAAAAGCGAACGACTGGCCCTGTTTCTGAAGCGCCAGTAATCCTGCCTGCAGTGAAAACCATATCCAGATCAGCCACGGCCCTGAAATGGGCCATCGCCTTGGTCACCCTTCTCCAAGGCTCCGCCTATGCCGAGGAGGAGCCCAATCTGCTGGACATCGCGAATCCTGACGCCACAAAAGCTGAAGCCACCAAGCTTGAAGAGCGCCTGAACCGGGTGGAACAGGAGCTGCAGGCGCTGGAGAGCCTGCAGGTGTCTGCCACAACCAGGCTCTCGGGCCAGAGCACGTTTGTTGTGGGAGCCAACGGCTTCCATGGCAGCGCCACATCGCTTGTCGACAGCAGCCGGCAGCTGTATGGGGCCACCAGCTTCAACTACGACACGCGGCTCACACTGAGCACAAGCTTCACCGGATCGGATCTCCTGCACATGAGGCTCCGTGCCGGCAATTTCGGCCCTCAGCGCAACAGCTTCGGCGGGGGAGGCCCCAGTGTGTTGTCCCAGCTCGAAGTGGCTTTTGAGGAGCGATCGGGTGCCGACCGACTGTCGCTGAATCGCCTCTATTACCAATTTCCGCTGGGCGACTTCACCTTCACGCTTGGGCCGAGAGTGGAACAAGACGCCATGCTGGCGATCTGGCCAAGCCTTTACCCATCGGAATCGATTCTGGATCTGATGACCTTTGGTGGCGCCATCGGTGCCAACAATCTCAACCTCGGCACCGGCGCTGGCCTGTGGTGGCGCCAGGGCGGATTCGCCATCAGTGCGCTCTACGTGGCTGCCAACGGCGAAAGCAGTGGCCCATTGAATGGGGGCAGGCTGGATGGTGGGTTGTTCAACGCACAATCCGGCAGCACCACAACCCTGCAGGTGGGCTATCGCCAGGACCAGTGGGCCATTGCCGCCATCTATTCCTATCTGCAGAACGGTGCTGGGGTGATCCCCTATGCCACCAACTTCACCCTCAACAGCTTCGCGCAGGCCGGCTACACATCCGCAGCTGGGATCGGTGGCTACTGGCAACCACGCCAGTCGGGATGGATCCCCTCGATCAGCGCAGGATGGGGAATCAATCGCACCACCTACACCAACAACGACAGCAGCGCCGGACTCGCCAGGATCAGCCAGTCGTGGAGCCTGGGTTTTCTCTGGAGCGATGCGTTTGCGGTGGGCAACACCCTGGGAACAGCGCTCGGACAAGCCGTATACGCCACCTCTGTCTATGGAGGCGAGCATCCCAATGACAACAACCTGATCTGGGAACTCTGGTATCAGATTCAGCTCACCGATCAGCTCAACATCACCCCAGCCCTCTTTTACCTCTACCGGCCCCTTGGTGCCGCCACCCCCAGCTCAGAGAGCTTCAACCAGCTAGGCGGCCTGATCAAGCTGAGCCTGCGCTTCTAACCCGCTCACATCCATCATCCGGATCCATCATCCGGATCCATCAACCCCCCACCGGCCTGAGCAGCCGCAGGCCCAGCGCCAGCTCGCGCCCCTGCATGCCCATCAGGCCGGCCTTCACGCTCCAGGGGGCTGTGGCGAACAGCTGCACCATGGCCGCCACCAGCTCGGGCACGGAGGCGGTGTTGGCCAGGAAGCCATACCAGCGGGCCTCGGGCAGAGAGAAGAAGGTGGCGAAGTGGGCCCGCAGCTGGGGCTCGCTGAAACGCATCAGCTTCTCCAGGCCGAATTGATAGAGGGCGTGCTTCCGGCGCAGCTCCAGCGGCCAGAGGGCCTGCCAGCCGGCCTGGGCCAGCTGGGCCGAGCTGGCGGCCGGTTCGCGGCGCAGCTGGGCGGCCACGGCTGCGGCCACCGCCGGTGCCCGGCGCAGCAGCGCGCCCACCATGTAGCCCGAGGCGGGATGCACCATCGAGGCCGCCCCACCGAAGCCCAGCACCGGCTGCTGCAGATCCGGCAGCGGCAGGTTCATCGGAAACAGGCACCACTCCTCGTGCTCCACCTCCAGCACGGCCACGCCGCGGTGGGCCAGGCGCCTGTGCAGGCGCTGCTGCAGGGTGGCGTAGGGCACCGGCGGGGCCAGGGCCAGGGAGGTTTCCTCCACGAAGAAGCGCCCCTCGCCCAGGTCCATGGCATAGAGGAAGGTGGGGGGCTCGGCCCGCTCGGCGGCGCTGAGGTGATCGGAGCGGTAGTCCATCAGCACAAACTGCTGCGGCTCCACCGGCGGTGCCGAGAAGCGGCCCACGATCCCGTAGGCGGCCTGGCCGGCCACGGGCCCCTCATCGGGGCGGCGCACCAGCAGCGGCTGGTGGCCGGTGGCATCCACCACCAGCCGGGCCCGCAGCTGGCGGCCATCGGCGAGGTGCAGCACGCTGGCGGCGTGTTCAAATTCCAGGCGCTCGGCGCTGCCCTGGAGCAGCTGCACGCCGCCGCGCTCGCAGGCCGTGAGCCAGTGGCCCTGCAGCGCCTCCCGGTTGAACAGGCCGTAGTCGCGCCCGTGGGCGGTGGGGGCATTGGCGGGATCGGCGGGATCGGCCGCGCCGGCGCCGAAGTAGCTCACCGTGTGGCTCCAGCGGTGCTCCAGCAGGTGGCCCAGGCCGAGGGCATCCACCTCGTGGCCCCAGATGCCGTAGGTGTTGGGCCAGGGGGCGCGGGGATCGTGGGGGGCCAGCAGGGCCACCCCCAGCCCCTCGCTGGCCAGGGCCGCCGCGATGCACAGGGCCGCCGGGCCACCGCCCACCACCAACACATCGAGGGCAGCAACGTTGTTCACCGGATCAGGGATTCGACGGCTCAGGCTTCGCTGGCCGGGGCCTCGGCAGCCACTTCCTCCTCCTCGGGGGCCGGGGGCACCAGCACCACTTCGGCGAGGTGATCACGGGCATCGAGCTTCTGCAGGCGCACGCCGGTGGCGGCGCGCGACTGCTGGGGCACGGCATCGGCCTGGGTGCGCACGATCACGCCTCGCTCGCTCACCAGCAGCAGCTCCTCGCCGGCGCCGAGCACCTTCAGGCCCACCAGCACGTCGTTGGGCTGGCGAAACTTGATCGCCCGCAGGCCCATGCCGGCCCGCTTCTGCAGGCGGAACTGATCCACCGGCACCCGCTTGCCCAGGCCACTGGCGGTGGCCACCAGCACCCAGGGACCCTCGCTGGCGGCGGTGTCGTCGCCGTCGCCCTCGTCGGCCTCGTCGTCGCCGGCGGCTGAGGAGCTGGCCACCCGGTCGGCCAGCTCCGCCGGCAGCACATCCATGCTCACCAGCCGGTCGGCCTCCCGCAGGTTCATGGCGCGCACGCCACGGGCGGTGCGGCCCAGGGGGCGGAGTTCCTCGTCGCTGAGGCGGAAGTGGATGGTCATGCCCTGGCGGGAGCCGATCAGCACGCTGTCGCCGGGCAGGGCCAGGCGCACCCAGGTGAGGGCGTCGCCCTCCACCAGATCGATGGCGATCAGGCCGTTGGAGCGGATGTTGGCGAAGGCCGAGAGGCGGGTGCGCTTGATGAAGCCGCCGCTGGTGAGCATCACCAGCACGCCGTCGTCGGTGAATTCGCTCACCGCCAGCAGCGAGGTGATCTGCTCCTCGCGCGGGATCGGCAGCAGCTGCACGATCGGCGTGCCCTTGGCGGCGCGGCTGCTCACGGGCACCCGGTAGGCCGGCACCGTGTACACCACGCCGCGGTCGGAGAAGAGCAGCAGGTTGTCGTGGTCGTTGCAGCTGATGAACAGCTTCACGGCCTCCTCGCCCTGGCTGCGGGTGCCGGCCTTGCCGCGGGTGCCGCGGCTGGTGGCCTCGAATTCACTCACCGGCATGCGCTTGAGGTAGCCGGTTTCGGTGAGCAGCACCACCGAGCGCTCGTTGGCGATCAGGTCGATGTCGTCGAGGCCGCCCTCGATGTCGAGGATCTCGGTGCGGCGGGGGGAGTCGTAGCGGCTGCGGATCACCGCCAGCTCGTCGGTGATGATCGCCAGCACCCGCTCCTTGCGGGCGAGGATGTCTTTGTAGTCGGTGATCTTGGCGAGCAGGTCTTCGTGCTCGAGCCGGATCTTGTCGGCCTCGAGGGCGGTGAGCCGGCGCAGCTGCATCTGCAGGATGGCGTCGGCCTGCAGATCGCTGAGCCCAAACTGCTCCATCAGCCCGCTGCGGGCGGTGGCGGTGTCGGCGGCCGAGCGGATCAGGGCAATGATCGCGTCGAGGTTGTCGAGGGCGATCAGCAGGCCGAGCAGGATGTGATCGCGCTCCTCGGCCTTGCGCAACAGGAAGCGGGTGCGCCGCTCGATCGTGTCGATGCGGAAGTCGAGGAATACCTCCAGCATCCGCCGCAGGTTGAGCAGCACCGGCTCGCTGCCCACCAGCGACAGCATGTAGGCGTTGAAGTTGCTCTGCAGCGGCGTGAGCTTGAACAGGTTGTTGAGCACCACCTGCGGGTAGGCGTCGCGGCGCAGCTCGATCACGATCCGCATGCCGTCGCGGTCGGATTCGTCGCGGATGTCGGAGATGCCGTCGAGCTTCTTGTCGTTCACCAGCTCGGCGATCCGCTCGATCAGCGCCGCCTTGTTGGTTTGGTAGGGCAGCTCGGTGATGATCACCGCGTCGCGGTCGGGACGGCCGGGCACCTCGAGGGTTTCGATGGCGGCCACGCCGCGCATGGTGACCGAGCCACGGCCGGTGCTGTAGATCTCGCGGATGCCGCTGCGGCCGAGGATCTGGCCGCCGGTGGGGAAGTCGGGGCCGGGGATCAGGGCCTGCAGCTCGCGGTCGGAGATCTCGGGGTTGGCGATCAGGGCCTGGAGGCCGTCGAGCAGCTCGCCGAGGTTGTGGGGCGGGATGTTGGTGGCCATCCCCACGGCGATGCCGGAGGAGCCGTTGAGCAGCAGCTGGGGGATCCGCGCCGGCAGCACGGTGGGTTCCTGCTGGCTGCCGTCGAAGTTGTCGGCG